>DYOH01000009.1 GCA_020720625.1 Acetofilamentum sp.
TTGTAAAAGGCATAGCAATACCTTATTACCTTATTATTTACCCAAAGAAATGAAACCCAATTTCTGAAATTCTATTTCAAAATCTTGCTATTTAAGTTTTGCAGCAGACCATAAGTAACAAACCTAAAAAAAATGCACAGAACAGGAAAAACAAAATTTGCGAAAAGGCACACAAAGAACAATTTTAAACATCAGGTACATTTAGAACCAGCTAGCTACCAAAATTCCATAAAAAAAAGGCTTTTAAGCTGCCACAATTTGCACTTAAAAGCCTTGCGATAAATTTATATGCTGATTAGCTTTTTTCAGTCAATTCTTCTTCTTTCTGCTTAATAAGCAAAGAAGCGATAACCGAAATAGCTAAAAATCCGAGGATTATAAAGAGCGACCAGGTAACCGGAAACTTGTAGAATCCCGAAATAATCATTTTTGTACCCACAAATACCAAAATAGCCGCTAGTCCATATTTTAAGAATCTAAAATACTGTACAATACCAGCCAATGCAAAATACAGGGCACGTAATCCCAAAATGGCAAATACATTTGATGTGTAAACAATAAAAGTATCGTCGGAAATGGCCAATACCGCCGGAATACTATCAACCGCAAAAATTAAATCGGAAAATTCGATAATGATTAAGGTAATAAAAAGAGGCGTTGCAAAGGTTTTGGCGTTAATTTTCACAAAGAACTTATCGCCATGCATTTCGTTGGTTACAGGCATAAACTTCTTAAATACTTTCACCAAAGGGTTTTTATCCGGATCCAACTGTTTTTCCTTCTCGAATGGAATTTTTATTCCGGTGTAAATTAAAAATGCGCCAAACACATAAATAATTCCGTGAAAATGATGCAGCAATTGTATACCAGCTATAATAAATATAATTCGCATGATTAGGGCACCAAAAATACCCCAGAACAAAACTTTATGCTGATACTCGGGCTTAATATGAAAAAAGCTGAAAATCATAATAAATACAAAAAGATTATCAACGCTTAAACTCTTTTCGATTACATACGCAGCCAAATATTCCATGGCTTTCTCTTTGCCAAACCAGATATATATCAGGTAATTAAAAATCAATGCCATGCTTATCCAAACAAAACTCCAGATGATGGCCTCTTTAATCTTTACTTCGTGCGATTTTTTGTGAAAGACAAAGAGATCTAAAAAAAGCATGATAACTACAAATACACTAAACCCTACCCAAAGTAATACATTTTGTTCCATCATTTATTTAATTTTTAATTCTTTACATAAAAAAAAACCTTTAACATATACTTTAAATTTAAGTATAGCTTAAAAGTCTCGTTCCTTTTTATTCAGGGTCAAAACCAAGTAATTTCTTACGGTTTGTTGATTTTGCACTTGCAATACTCCCCTTTAATCTTTCGTCATATTTTTCACAAATTTAATGAAGATATTCGGATTAACAAGTTATCAATATCAATGGAATAATGGATTTATAGAAATTTAAGATATCGAAAGCAAATGCTACAAAATGCAGCATTAGATAAAAATCAGTCCATTCCTTATGAATTAATAGGCACAAGCTCGATATCATCCTGCAAAATTTCAGGCTTTCCGACAGACTTGATCAGGCCAAAATGGCTTTTAAGGTTTTTTAAGAAATTAGAAGCAGTAGCCTAATCGCAGAAAGTAAGCAAAAACTCATATTTCCAGACCAATAAGCAAAACATCGTCGAGCTGTTCGTTGCTTCCTCTCCAACTGAGAAACTTTTCGTTTAGAAAAATTTTCTGGTAATACATCGGATAATCAAAAATTTGCACAAAATAATCTCTCAAGCGCTTCTTCATAAATTTTTTGTGATTTTCGCCACCAAATTGGTCTGTATATCCGTCGGACGTCATGTAGAATTTTGTGCCCTTGGTAAGTACAAATTTTATCTCGCCAAAAGCTTCGTTAGTTTTTCCAAATAAACCAATTGGCCTGCGATCTGCCTTTAAATCGTCTACCTCTATGGTATTATTTTCGTTCTTCTTTACCAAATAGGCATTGTTGTAGGCAGCAGCAAAGTTACATTCACCGGTTTGTATGTCAATCTTAATCAAGCTGATATCCATTCCATCGCGTAATACTTTTTGCGAACCGCTCTGGTTAAGTGATTCAAGAATTTTATCGTTAAGCAAATCCAGCATTTTTCCCGAATCAATACCAGAATACTTTGAGATAATCTCATTTAAGTAACTAATTCCGAGCATACTCATAAAAGCACCCGGAACTCCGTGTCCGGTGCAGTCGCCCAAGGCCAGATAGATATGGCGTCCGGATTCTTTGTACCAATAAAAATCGCCCGAAACAACTTCCCTAGGTTTCCATAAAATAAAAAAGCTAGAGAATAAACGACTCACAACATTTTCGGGAGGAAATAAAGCTTCTTGTATGTTTTTGGCATACAGCAAACTCTCCATAATCGATTTGCTTTTCTCTTTTAGTTTTATGTCAATCTGGTCCTTGCCTTCCATCTGGTTTTTATAGGCCTGATGTATTGCTTTTATCTCTTTGTTTAGCCTTTCTAATTCGTCAGCCCGAAGCACCAGAAGTTCGCTTTTTACCTGCAATTCTTCGGTATAAATCTCCATCTCCGAGCGCAATCTTTTATTCTTCTTAACCAGACTAAGCATGTAAATTCCGAGCGCAGTGCCAATAATAAAAGAAATAGCCAGCAGCAAAATAATGCTTAGCTGAAAAGAATTTTCGGCAGCAAGTTTTTCGGTTTGCAGTTTGGTTTCGGAAAGTTTCAACTCATTATAAAGGCGTTCCGAAATCTCATTTATTTGATTTGTGCCAATGGAGTCTGAGAGAAGCAAATATTTCTCGAAATACAGATAGGCCGTATCAAAATTTGCATGAAGTCTATAAATATCAGCATACATTTTATAGCATTGCAATTTAAGATAGGGATAATCATAATATTCTGCTATACTGGCGGCTTTATCAATTTCTGCCATCGCCGAGTCTGTTAAACTTCTAAATATAAAACAATTGGCTAATCCTATCCGGGAATCAAACTCCAGTATATGATTGTTGTTCTCTGCTGCCTGTGTTATGGATTGTGCGAAAAAACCCTGAGCTTTATCAATCTTTTTCTTTCTGAAATTTATCTCTGCAAGAATATAGGGATTAAATAAATTGGTATATTTATTCATTATCGACTGTACTTTCAGGAAATACAATTCTGCTGAATCTTTTGAATCAACATCGCTGTAATATACGTTAGCCATTTCAAAATAGAGTGTTAGCAAAATGTGTAAATATTTATTATCCTGATAATTGCTCAAAATACCCCTTAATCCGGCCATCCCTACTTTGTAGTTTTTGCGTTTTATCTGCGCACGGGCTATCAATACCTCGGCGTTAAGAATATCAGATTCTGTTGAATTGGCTTGTAATTTGTAATTTTCCAGGGATTTAACAGCATAAAAAAGGGCATTGTCATAATCTTTCATCTGAAAATACAAATCGGCAATGTGAAAAAAGTTTTTTGGATTTTTCTTAGCATCTTTCTGCGAAACTTCTTTTAAACGATTGTATATTTCAATCCATAACCCCTTTGCATCGATTTGGTTTTTGTCAATAGCCGAATAATGAGAAAGCGTATCAGACCATGTTTTATGCTGTATGCTTAAAAAAAATAAAAAAAATACAATTATTTTTGTTCTCATTCTCATTTTTGTGTCTTACACAATAGCTCAATTTTGCCGGTCAAGATACAATATTTATTCCCTTTTAACATAAAATGATTTTGTGAGATTAAATATACGAATAAATTTGAGACTTTAAACATAAAGATGCGACGGACTTATTTTTTTTAACTTTCAGCGATAAATAATGCAAAGAAATGGAAATAATTTTTTTAGGAACCGGAACATCCCAAGGTAACCCTGTAATTGGCTGCCGGTGCCTAGTGTGCCAGTCGACCGACCCCAGAGACAAGCGTTTGAGAAGCTCTGTTTTGCTTAAAACGGAAGTCGGAAACCTGGTTATTGATACCGGTCCTGATTTTAGGCAACAGCTTCTGCGCGAAAACATCAGAAGCCTTCAGGCCATTTTGTTTACTCATCAGCACAAAGACCATATTGCTGGCCTGGACGATATAAGACCATTTAATTATCAGCAAAAAAAACCTATGCAGGTATATGCCGAAGAAAGGGTTTTAAAGGCCATTCAAAACGAATTTGCCTACGCTTTTGAACAGAAAAAATATCCGGGTGTTCCCGACATTCTCTTAAATCCCATAAATTGCCAAAAATTCAACATCCAAGGCCTAGAAATTATTCCCATAAGGGTTTATCACTATCGCCTGGCCATTCTCGGTTTCAGAATCAACAACTTTGCCTATATTACCGATGCCAGCTATATTCCGCAATCGGAGATGGATAAACTAAAAGGTGTTAAAATATTAGTAATAAATACTTTAAGACATAGCACACACTATTCTCACTTTAATTTACACCAGGCATTGACTCATATTAGCCAAATAAACCCGCAAAGGGCTTTTCTGACGCATATAAGTCACGGATTGGGCAAGCACAAAACCATAAGCAGCCTATTGCCTGTAAATATAAGTCCTGCCTACGATGGTTTGCATTTATTCTGTTAATGAAACAGGTTTTTAAAAATATTCTTTATTAAATCCTCGTGTATTACCAATGTACTAAAATATTTTGAGCGGTTTGATCTCAATAATTTGGCGCTCTTTACTACTTTTAAGGCCGACAAAGGCGCGTTTAATCCGGAAATAAGTATGGAGTTCTTTGTAAAGATTTGTCCGCTTGCATCATCTTGTAATTCACCAATAAGCAGCCACATAATGTCTTCGTGTTCGTTTCGGTAAAAACTTACGTAAACCCCCTGCATCACATCTTCAATCTCAATGTTTGAAGCCAGATAAAGCAAAATATCTACTTTTACATTCTCAAATTCTTTTAATCGTTTGAGATATTTCATTTTTTCGAGAATTGTTCCATCCGACTGACCTTTGCTGTTTTCTAAAATATTGAGCAAATCGTGGCGCTCATCGTTAAAATTTTTAAGAAAATAGGCCGTGCGCGCTGGATTAATATTAAAAAGAATACTGGCAGCAGTGGTGTATACCAACGGCGATTGATGAAAAAGCCCAAGAAAAGCCTCATCGGGTACATTACTAATAGAGATATCTTTTAATGCTTTTTCTATGCTATCTTCTGTCCATTCTATCACTTGAAAATTAGAATAACTGATTTTCCATTTATTAAACTTATTTTTTCGAAACAACACCGATAGTACTTCAATGGCCTTGGCTCTGGTGGAATCCGAAATTTTAAGCGGACTTGCCTTTATTAGTTGTATCAATTGTTCTACAGAATGCAAATTTTCGACTGAAAAATACTGTCCCAATCTCCTGATTTTTTGATAATTAGGGATATTTTCAACTATTGGCAAAACGATATTCTTCAAATCTTCGGTTAATATTCCGCTTAATAATTCGGCTGCATAGATATTATTTCCTTTTTCAAAATTATTTCTGGCCAATAGTATTTGCGCCCTGTTAAATAATAGCTCCATCAGCATAAACAAACTCTCGGTTTTTAGCTTTATCTCACTGTCTAATGCCGGAATAATTGCCAATACTTTTGCATCTTGTAAAAAATTTTCCCTATAATTAAGCAACCAGGTAATATTCTGAACGATATAATAGATTTTTCGAACAAAAACTTTTTCGTTTTCTTCTGATGGCTTATAATTTATATGAATAAGCGATTTAATAATCATATTTTGTATGTAGGTATCCGGAAAATTAAGGTGCGAAACAAGGTAATCTATTGCATAATTGCTGCCTATTTTTCCGTATATTTCTATTATTTTGATTAATAACTCTACGGGCGGATTGCTATGGTAAAAATAATTGTCGATCAGGGGCAAAACTTCGTCGCCAATGCCAATTAAATAATCTGCCACATAATGCATGTATTTATCATGAATTAGCCAATGAGCAAGGGCTTCGAGTGCCATCGGGTTCTTTTGATCCGAAATAATGCCAATAAAAGATTTGATAAGGAAAGGATGCTCGTCTTCGGGCAGAAATCCAACACGCAAAGAGAGTAGTTTCGGATTTTCTTTTACTTTTTTGAGCAGTGCCAGTTTACTCATAAAATCATCGTCGAGCAAAGGCACGTTATTTTCGAGCACATAGTCTTTTATTTGCGTAAGCTTTTCTTCCAATTCGGCATCTTTGATATGAATGCGTTCAACAACCAGAGAAACAAGCTGTTTATCAAAGGAATAATCAATATTAGAAACAATAGCTTTATTTATCATCAGACAGTTTTTCGACAGTAAGGATTCGATATATGGAGCTAGCTTCTTTGCATTTATCTCGCTCAAAATAATTACGCTAAGCTTTACTTCTTCAATATCTTTGCTGTTCAGTTTTTGCAGCAGAATATCGGTACCATAAATTTCATCCTTATCGCTTGATTCAGAAAAATGCTGCTTTTCGAGCGCTTTTCCAACCAATTCGGCTCTGTGAATTTTGTAGGTAAGATAGCAAAAAACAAATTGCAATACACTAAAAAATGCCAAGAGCCAAGCCATAAAATACGCTTGCTGGTTTAAATCCAGATTTAATAACCATACAATTGCTTCTACAAACAAAAGAAAAACTAAAACCAAAATAAATACCAAGGGTAATGCTTTGGCTATAAACTGATACACGTTTTGGTGAATGGTTTTCAAGACTACCTGCAAACTCAAATAAAAGAGGCCGCTACGAAGAATTATCTCGAAAAACAAAACAGAAGAAACTATAAACAAAGACAAATAGTTACTCAATCCTAATCCATAGGTTATAAGCAGGGATAAGAGTGTGAATACAAAAATAATTACCGGATACAACTGCATAGAAAATGATATACCAATCCTATTAATTAATTTTTTTGCATTTTCGCGCAAAACATTTACAAAAAGAAAAACGAAAAAGAAGTATAGCGAAAAATAGATAAAAATTTGCCAGTCCTTTCCTAAAAGAGGGTAGTTGGTTCTAAAAGTATAAAGAAAAAAGGAAAATGATGCAATAAAAATATAAATCGCTATAATAAACACGCTAAAAAGACTCCTGTTAAAAGGATTCTTTAAGATTCGCTTTTTGCTTTCTGTTTTGCCAAATACGGTTTGTTTTTCATTCTCCGGATTTGGGTATTTTTTTATGGTAAAAATAAATAAGCTTAAATGAAAAAATAATGCTACATAAAGCAACTGCTCAATATGCTTAAATATCCCAACAAAAAGTATTGCCAATGCTATTCCAAGCATCATCATAATGCGGCTAAACAAAAATATACGTTTTTCCTTTAGTTCTTTATGTTTACCAATAATAACCGGACTATAAAATAACACACTTACCTGTTTCCAGAAAAACCATAAGGGTAAAATAATCAGCGACGAAATGGCATAAGCCTCATGAAGGGCCAGAAATTTAGGCAAATTGATGACCACCAGGATTAGCACCAAATTTATAATCAGAAATATAAAAACAAAAACCCTTGTCTTTTTAAGCTTAATTAACCATGCTGAAATAAAATAAAAAGGTATCAGCAAAAGCAAATTTCCCAAAAACATAAACGGATATATGGCCGGATCAACCTTATCCAATGCCAGAAAAAAAATAGGGAGAACCAACAATGGCAATACAATTCCGCCAAATAGTGAGTGAAATAAAAATAAACTTGACTTTAAATTCTGCCAAAAAATAATTACTTGATTAAAATTATTATCATTTTGCTTGGGCATATATTTTGATTTCATTTTTATTTGTAACTTTAGCTCAAAATTAATACTTTAATCGGAAAAATGGAAAATAATGAAAAATTATAAAATAAGTACAAGCGAGTTGGCAGAAAACACATACGATGTAGTTTTTTCAGGAAATCTGGATTTGGAAAATATCGAAAATATAAAATCAGATGTAATCCATTTACTTGAACCCGAGAAAGAATATGTATTCAATTTTGCCAAGATAAACAACATCGATTTAGCCTTTATTCAATTGCTCCTTGTTTTGGAAAACGACGAAAAATACATCAATGTTTCCATAAATTTCGAGAAAATTAATGAACACAAAGATTTTCTGCAATATATTTCAAGTAAAAAAATATAAATTCAAGCCATGAACGAAAATAGCAACAAAACATACGTAATATTTGGAATCCAAAGCGAGCTTTTTGCACTTAGCACCGAAATGGTTTCTGAGGTAATCGAAATTAACAATATTACACCTGTGCCCAATACTCCGCCCCACATATTGGGTGTAACTAATTTCAGGGGAAATATACTGCCCGTTATAAGCAGTAAAATAAAATTTGGCTTTACAGATGTTGAGTCCGAAAATATAGCTTTTGTGGTTTTGGTTCTTGAGCTTGAAATTGAAAAGCGAAAAGCCAAAATTGGCCTGGTAGTTGACGATGTTTCGGACGTTTTCAAAATAAGCACTTCCGAGATAAACAATGTGCCTGCAAGCGATAGTAAATTTAATCCGGAATATTTAGAAGGTGCTTTTAAACGAAAAGATAAATATGTGTATATACTAAATGCTCAAAAAGTTTTTGCGGTTAGAGATTTACAGTTAATGGTTTAATTCATTTACCGGATTTTTGCGGCGTATATTTTTTTGCACTCAATCTTGGTTTCATTTCACGCTTAAAACCTGGAGTTCGTAAATTATTGTTGTTCGGGCCGGAATACAATTTTCATCGCCAATTAATCCGTAAGCAAGAAAGGGTGGAAAAATAAATATGGCTTTATCGCCCTTATGAAGCATTCTAATGGCATAATCCAAACCCTGCTCTACGGGACTCTTGCCCACAACAAAATTTTTTGTACCCATAGAATCGCTGTCGTAGCACAAAAATCCATTCAGTAAACGAAGGGAATAACTAATTTCCACAGCAGTGCCCTCTCCTATGGCTAAAGTATCGCCGCTAGCCCTTATCTGATAAAAAAATCCCAAAGGATGTATTTGGGCATTTATCTTATTCTTTGCGCAAAAAGCCTCTATTTCGGCGCTGTCTTTTTTGTTGAGATATTTGTTTATTCTGATCAATTTATTCGCCGAACTATCTAAATGTATATTTTTCTGATAGTTTACAGGTATATCAGAATTACAAGATGCAAGCTGCGCGATTAAGAAAAGAAGTAACAAAATCTTACTTTTTCCCATATTTCTCTAAAATTTATATTTTCCATTATCAATCAAATTGCATCATAATCAGGCAACTCAACGCAATGGTTTATTCTTTAATTGCTTCGTAGCAATATGACGAAACTATGTCGCTGTGATAATCGTTGAGCAAATGTTCAAATTTATTGAGCGTTTTTTCCATACCGATATACGAACGTCCTCCGGCGGCATTTAAGTGTCCGCCACCATCGAAATGCTTTCTGGCAAACAAATTCACATCAAAATTGCCTTTTGAACGCAATGACATTTTAATTTTTTGATCGTTCTCTATAAACAAAACCGAAAAGTATACTTCTTTGATATCCAATGGCATATTTACAAAGCCTTCGGTGTCGCCCAACTGATGATTGTATTGGGCCAATTCTTCTTTGGTAAGCCAGATATAGGCTGTATTGTGCTCAGGAAAAAATTTCATCTTGTGGTTAAGTGCAAATCCTTTCAATCGCATGCGTTCAAAACTGTATACCTGAAACAATAATCGTCTGATACGCTCTTTATCGATATGATAAGCAGAAAGTTCAGAAATAATCCCATAAGTCCTTGGAGATGCATCGTTGTAGCTAAAATTACCGGTATCTGTCATAATTCCGGTAAAAATACAGCTGGCTATAACTTCATCAATTGGGGCAAGGTTCATCTCCAGCATAAATTCGTAGACAATTTCTGCCGCACTGCTAACCTCTATGCATGAAAAAACGTAAGGGGTATTTAAGTTTTCCGAAGGATTTGGATGATGGTCTATAACAATCTTCACTCCCTGAAAAGAGATTAATTCGGATGCCAGTTTATTGGTTCTTTCCCAATCATTAAAATCTACACCAAATAAAATATCAGATTCATCGAGCAGTGCTTTGGCAGCCCCTGGCTGTTGCTCATAAACCAAAGTTTGCTCCACCTGCGGCATCCAGGCATAACTTTGGGCATAAGCATTTGGTGCAATTACTTTTGCCAAATGACCGGCTTTCACGAAATAATGCTTTAAGGCCAGAGCCGAACCTATAGCATCTCCATCGGGATTGCAGTGCACCACAAGGGCAATCTTCTTAGGGGTCTCAAACAAACGAGCCAATTCATCTTTAGAATCAGCAAACAAATTTCTCTTCATGCTGGTGTAGCTATCAAAATAACCCATAAAATTAGCAAATAGCTTGAAGTTTACAAGAAAACTGCTATTTTATGGCCTTATTTAGTTTTAATCTAATTAAGATAAATATTTTCCATCAAAATTAAACGGCAATAACGATTTTGCATTTTCTACCATATCAATTTTTTGTTCTCCAACCATAATAATTTTTATTGGGTGATTAAAACGCATTTCGGTTTCAGTAATTACCTGTCGGCATGAGCCGCAAGGTGGAACCGGATCTACAATAGATTTTCCGTTTACAATTACGGCCACTGCCAGGCTTAAAACCTTCTGCTTTGGATATTGGGCATTGGCATAGAATAAGGCCACCCGCTCGGCGCATAATCCGCTCGGATAGGCTGCATTTTCCTGATTATTTCCTTGTATTATAAGGCCATTCTCCAGCAAAACCGCTGCACCTACCTGAAAATGGGAGTATGGTGCATAGGCATTTTCGGCTGCTTCTCTGGCTTTGCTTACGAGTTCTTGGTCTATTTCTGTCAATTCGTTTTCTGAATCGTATTCATAAACGCGGGTAATAATGTCGCGGTGTTTCATTTGTATCATTTTTTTTATTTTTTTTCCGACAATCAAAAATTCCGGTATTAGTCTTGCTTCTATTTATCTGCTTTTAAATTTAGTCTACTTCTAATTCGTATTGCTCTAATGAAAATCCTCTAAGTAATTCATCGTTGCTCATTCGTTTTTTCCCTTCCACCTGAATGGCATTCAGCTTAATTATTGAATCTGATAAATGCACAATAATTTCCTTCTTTGCCAGCACATTCAAGGATATTTTACTCTGTCTTGCATGGGATATAAGCTCCGATTCAAAAATTTTCACAAGCAAACGTTCCTTGGTTTGTTTATGTTTAAAGTAAGTAAATGCTGCCGGATAGGGACTTAAGCCGCGAATGAACAAGTTAATTCTCCGGGCCGGCCAATTCCAGTTTATCTGGCAATCTTCTTTAAAAATTTTGGGAGCAGATTTTAATTGGCCGTCTTGGGGCATAATTTGCTCCATGGGGTGTATGTTGCCGCTAAAAATGGCATCCGCAGTTTCACAAACCAGCTTTGCGCCAGTTTCCATCAGCTTATCGTGCAAACTACCGGCATTATCTTCGGGTAAAATGTCCAATTTTTGAGCGAAAAGTATTTTTCCTGTATCAATTTCCTGCTGAATAAAAAAAGTGCTAAGGCCTGTTTCTGTTTCTCCATTAATAATAGCCCAGTTTATAGGTGCGGCTCCTCTGTATTGCGGCAAAAGCGATGCATGTAGATTAAAAGTGCCCAAAGATGGCATTGCCCAAACAATCTCTGGCAGCATACGAAAAGCTACAACAATCTGCAAATCTGCTTTATAGGCCTTCAATTCGGCCAAAAAACCTTCGCTTTTCAGGTTTGTGGGCTGCAAAACCGGTATTTGCTTTTCTAAAGCATATTTCTTAACTGCCGACATTTGTAGCTGTCTGCCTCTGCCTGCAGGTTTGTCGGCAGAGGTAATTACGGCTACCACCGGGAAACCTTCATCTACAAGAGCTTTTAACGAAGCTACTGCAAAATCGGGAGTTCCCATAAAAACAATGCGTTTATCGTTCCACTTCTTCATATTTGAAATTCGTCTATAGCGCACTAAATTACTTATTTTTCCAGACATCCAAAAAAACAGGCAAATGATCGGCATAGCCTCCGTGATAACTTTGCCCGATATAAGTTCGGTTGGTAATATATCCGGTATAGTTTTTATCTACTTCGAGCAAATATGGTGCTGCAAATATATGTACGTCGTTTACACCGGTTCTGATCTTAGATTCCTGATTCAGCAATGTGCCCGAAACAATAAACTGATCGAGCACTCCCCATTCACCATCGTGCTTATGCGAACCTATTTTGCCAATGTCTTGCAGGTACGACGACAAATTATACAAATTTTCGGACCTGATATCATCAAAACTCCTTTCTGCCATCAAAGCCTCTGTAAGACTAATATTATATGGATAATCGTTTAAATCGCCCATAATAACAATATTTGGATTTCTATCGGCCAGGTAAATAGAATCTACCGTTTTTCTCACCACAGAGGCTACATACACCCTCCTACTCTCCGAATTCATCTGGCCGCCCCATCTGCTTGGCCAGTGGTTCACAAAAAAATGGAAAGTATCGCCAGCAGCTGTGCCTGCCTTTACATACAAAATATCGCGCGTTTTGCTACCGGGTGCATCCGGAAAAACAATGGCTATGGGCTGAACTTTTATGGGATATATTTTTGATTGATTGTAGAGCATTGCCACATCAATGCCCCTATTATCGGGCGATTCGAAATGTAGTACAGCATAATCGCTATTCCATAAATGGGTTTTCTTTAATATGTCTTCTACCACTTTTCGGTTTTCAACCTCGCATAAACCCACCACATCGGGCAATTGCCAGCCACCAACTGCAGTAATTACTTTTGCCGTATTTCTTAATTTTGCATAATACTTATATGTGCCCCAATAACGACCTCCTTCGGGCAAAAATTCTTCATCTGTTTTATCTGGCGTATCTATTGTATCAAACAGATTTTCAACATTATAAAACATAAACCGATAATCGCCTCTCTCGGGCAATTCGTAAGTTATTTCTTTTGATATTTTCTCAAAGAAATTACATCCGAAGAATAATATACTCAGCACTATAACAAAAATATACTTTTTCATACTACAACAAAAGGGGTTGATAATTACCGCAAAAATAAGATAATGTTGAAAAGAAACGCAAAACAACTTTCAAAACATGGCATTTTTAATTGATTTATCATAAAAATGTTGTAAATTATTCAGGCAAACAAAATCTTAAACCATGAAAAAGCAAATAAATCCTTCAAAAACAACCCTATTACATCATATTCAAGCATTTTCGGCTGGTGAAAGAAAATTCGAAAATATTTACGAATCCTTGGTGCGAATGATTCTGGGAGACACCAAACAAATAAAAAAAACTTTCGTAAACGGCAAATCTTTATACGATTACGAAGTATTACGACAGGGCAAACGCCATATAATTGGCATGTACGAAGAGATAAACAGTTTTGTGTCGTTTATTAAAGACGCTGCCGAAGGTGGTTCATCAAAAGAAATGGCCTTTGTTTTAATTGGTGAACCCGGAAACGGTAAAACATTTTTTGTAGATTATCTGGGCGCACTATACCGCGATTTTATTGCCTTGCCAGAAAACAGCCGTTATAGTTTCCGCTTTAAAAATCTGGATAAATTGGGTGGATACGGTAAAATTACCACCATGGAATCGCAAACTTATGAAGATCCAATGATTCTGGCCATGAATATTTTTGATGAAACATCGCTTAATATAGACTTGCTCGAAAAATGGAAACTACAGAGCGAACAAATTGAAAAAATATATAAAAACTATCGCCCATTAGGCGCTGATTCTTATTTTATCCTAAATCAAATTAAAGAATACATTCAGGATGATATTTCGCAACTAGATGAATTTGTAGAGATTTATAAGGTTCCCATTAGCGAATCCCGCGGAACACTTACGGGAAAATATGCTGCTAAAGACAAAATTACTTCGTCGGCGGTAGATCTGCTTGGCGACGAAAGTATTACCCGTTTGCTCCATATCTCCGACAGCAGTAATCCCTATAGATTTGATTTGCGAAGAGGAGCCCTTGCCAGAGTTGCCGGTGGCGGTATTCATTTTGCTGACGAAATTTTTAAAAATAAGCGCGACTTGGTTCAAATTTATCTTGGCGTAATTCAAAACAGAACCATTGAGATGGAAGGATACAAATGGCCGCTCGATACTTTAATTGTGGCTACCAGTAATAACGCCGAGTTTGGCCGTTTTCTCGAAGAAAAAGAACAGGCTCCTATTGTTGATCGATGCCGTCTGGTGTATATGTCGCACAATACCAATTACTTACTACAAGAAAAATTAACCCGCTATTCCATTGGTTCTCAACAAAAAACAACGCTTACCGGTCAAAAATTACATATAGACCCAAATCTAAACGCTGCAATCTCTGTATCTTTTATTCTTTCGCGCATGCCTCACCACGAAAAACTAAATCCGGTAGAAATGATGAAACTATCGGCAGGTGAAGTGGCCGGCGAAAAAAGCATTCAAACCCTTAACGAAGTTATTAACGAATTAAACACCGACCCCGACATAACCAAACGATTTGGACAAAAAGGTCTGGGACACCGTAATTTGGGCCGTGCCATTCAGATGCTGCTCGAACGCTCCGAAACCCAGGAAGGACAATGCATGTACGCAGGTGATGTTTTTGAAGCCATCGAAAAAGTTATTATTGATTATGTTCAGGATCCAAACGACAGAAACAAATACCTCGAAGATCTTAAATTGGCCAGAAAACTTCATCGAAAAAATATCATGACTGCCATTTTTAATGCCTATATGAATGAGCCTGATGCCATTGAGAAAGATGTGCTCAACTACGTGAATATGATTATCGGTATTGATGCCAAAAATCTGGGAAGTGATAAAATCTGGACTTACAAAGACCCGCAAGCAGGAAAACTAATCTCCATAAAAATTGATGAAACATTTATAAACAGTGTGGAAGAACGAATGGGTTTAAAAACCTACGAACAAAAACAAAGTTATAGAACAACCATTGCCAAAATCTATGGGCAGAAAATGATTCAGGACAGAAACTATACCTTTATGGATAATAACGATTTGGTGAAAGCTGTTACTGATGTGCGCCTAAAATCGGATATTGCCGGAGCCGGAAGTTTGGTGGGTGCTTTATCGAACAGAACCAACGAAGACAATCAAAGGCTTTACAACCGCATGATAGATACCATGATAAACAAATTGCACTATTGTAATACCTGCGCACAAAAAACCATAGAATATTTTTGCACACAGGACGATGCAAATTAACCAATTTTAAACGAATTAAATCTTTGGAAGCGGAGGATTTCAAAATGGAAAATAATCCAAAAAATAAGCTGAGCGAAGATAGCATATCAAGGGAACTGAAAATGAACGAAAGCACTCAAATTCATTTCGATAGTTCTTTCTACCTGGAACTATATATGACCAATGATTTTGAAGTGCTACAATCTTTCAATCATCCACATTTATCATCTCAAACAAATCTGAAAACACTCGACGAGTTGCTCGAAAATGATAAACTTAGAACGAAAGATGGTTTTAGTTCCCGAATAAGGCTGGGTAAATTAGTAAAACCACTGCCAGGAAATAAAACTCAGGTGGTGGTTGTGCCTACAACTACCGAACCAAAATTCTACCACGATAATTCCATCACCACCGAAGAGCAATCTACCGGTGGAAGTGGTGAGGGCGAAGAAGGAGAAATTATTGCCAAAAAACAAGCCAACCCACAGCAAGGTAAAGGCGATGGCTCCGGACCCGGACAAGGAGAAGGCTCCGACCACGAAGTAGGAACAAATGCCTACGATCTTGGGCGAATTCTGACTGAAAAATTTCAACTCCCAAATCTTAAAATCAAAGGCAACAAAAAATCGCTCACCAAATTTACCTACGATCTTACAGATATTAATCGGTCTTTTGGTCAGGTACTTGACAAAAAACTAAGCTTACGAAACATAATTAAAACCAACATTTTATTAGGAAATCTCGATCCGGAGCAAAATTTTTCGCCCGAAAACCTTATTATTAACCCCAAAGATCAAATTTATAAAATTCTATCGCGTGAAAAAGATTTCGAAGCACAGGCAGCCGTTTTTTTTATCCGCGATTACTCGGGTTCCATGTCGGGCAAACCCACAGAGGCAGTTACTACGCTGCATCTGCTCATCTACAGTTGGCTTATGTATCAGTATCAGAATAATGTTCTTACACGTTTTATTGTGCACGACACAGCAGCCAAAGAAGTGCCCGATTTTTATAGCTATTATAAATATCAGGTGGCTGGAGGAACCAATGTTTATCCGGCATTTGAACTCGCAAACAAAATTGTAGAAATGGAACAACTAGGCAAAGACTACAATATTTATGTTTTCTATGGCACCGATGGCGATGATTGGGAAAGCAGTGGCGAAAAAATGATTAATGCTTTGCGTGTTATGCTTAAATACGCCAACCGAACAGGCATTTGTGTTGCCCGAAACGGCTGGACAAACGGAGATACAACAATAGAAAAATACTTAAAAAATTCTGGCTTGCTTGCCAAGGAACCCCAATTTTTGCGTCTCGACCATTTCGAAGCAAACAGCTATACCCAGGAAGTTCTCATTGAGACCATAAAATCATTAATAAGCTAAAAATATGGCACTTAATCAATCAACTGTAAATCATGAAACATGCAAGGCATGTGCATATTGCGCAGATATTTGCCCAAATATGCTTCTGGAATTATCAGATGAAAAAAAAATTATTTTTAAATCCGACTTTCAAAACTTATGCATAATTTGCGGTCATTGTATGGCTGTGTGCCCTACTAATTCGATCCAGATTGAGGGTTTGAATTACGAAACTGATTTTTTTCCTATTGACCCAAAAATAAAAGAAACGGACAGCTTTCAGAACATCATTAAGAAACGAAGAGCAGTTAGACTTTTTAAAGACAAAGCCGTTCCAAAAGAATTACTTGAAAAAATTGCCATTGCCATGACTTTTGCCCCCGTTGGATTTACACCTTCGATGCTCCATTTTCAGGTGATTTCTAATCAACAAAAAATAAAAGAAGCTTTACCGGGGATGTTAGCTATTTACGAAAAATTTATTCGCATGATGAAAAATCCCATTATCAGGTATTTTATCAGAAAAAGTGCCGGTGAAGAAAATTATCTTAGCCTAAAAGACCATGTTATACCTATACTTAAAGCAAAAATGCCGGCCATAAAAAAAGATGGCCTTGACCCAATTTTCAGAAATGCTCCGGCAGTGATACTTATTCATGCTTCAAAAAAAGCAGCCAGCGTTACCGAAGACGGACTAATTGCCCTTAGCTATGGTTTTTTAGCTGCCGAATCTCTCGGACTAGGCACCTGCCCCATTAGCCTTATTCCACCGGCATTGAATTACGACGAAAAACTTAAACAAATTTTCGGAATACCCCCTGAAAATAAAGTAATAAGCTCATTTATAATAGGTTACCCAAAATATAGACTTAAAAAATCAATTTACCGCAAGGTACAAGAAATCAATTATGTAAGCTAAAGCAGCTCCTTCTTTTACAAAAAAATAGATTATGAAACTGATTGATCAGCATACAAAAAAAATAATGGAAGAATGCAAAAGCAGAGCCCGCGACCATGGTCTGAAATTCGACAACCAAACGCTGGAGTATATTGTGAGTAACCGCGATATGATTTTGCTTTCGCCCAAAGGAATGATACCAACACTCTACGATTACTGGGTAGACGATGTGGAGGTGCTGAAAAAAGAAGGCGAGTACAAACTTTATCCGTCAAATCCATACGAAACTGTTATTAATACACGTCCGGCTGTTTCTTTTTACAACGACAATAATCCGGATTGGATGAATATCATGATTTTTTATCATGTATTGGCACACATCGATTTTTTCCAAAATAATATATTTTTTCGTCAAACATGGGATTATGATTTTGCAGGAAAAGCGCTTTCCGGCAAAAGATTACTCGATAGTTTGCGCAGCGAGCATGGTCGATGGGTAGATTACGTTATAGAATTTGCCCGAGCCATTGATAATTTGGTTGGATATCATTCCAAAAATGCTGCATTTAGGTTCTCTACCCGGCTAGAAACTAGTCCTGAAATTAATTTTTACTTTCAGGTATTTCTTCAAGAACTTATTAAAGTGCCTGAGCACATTATTTATAAAGAGGTAGAAAAATACAACGAATTTTTGATGCAAAACAGCACTCTGGGCGAAAAACTATTTTTGGCCGAGGTAAAAAGAAAATTTCCGGAATTCGATTCAAAATTTAAAAAATATTTGCCAAAAAAAGAAAGAGAACCGGATATTATCGAATACATTGTTCGGAATTCAGCTTTTTTAAACAAAGATCAAAACAAATGGATGAATCAGGTAATTGAAATAGTGCACGAAACATCGCTTTATTTTGCTCCGCAGATAAGAACCAAAACCATAAACGAGGGATGGGCAAGCTATTGGCACGATTACTTGTTCCGCAAAGATGAAAGAATTAGCGGTCACGAAAGTGCTTATGCTAAAACAAATGCAGCAGTTACATCGATAAACCGAATCGGATTAAATCCGTATGCTGTTGGTTTACGGCTATTTCAGCATATCGAAGAGATGGCCGATAAGGGGCAATCGGGCTACGATTATCAAAAATTGCGGAACAAACAAGAACGCGAAAATTTCGATAAAAACCTAAATAAAGGTAAGGAAAGCATTTTCGATGTGCGCGAAAATTTTAACGATTTCATGCTCTTTAATACCTTTGTAAATCAAGACTTTACAGACAAGCATAAACTTTTTACCGTTGGAAAAAGACTCAATGAGCAACAAGGTGTGGTAGAATACTTTATAAAAAGCAAAAAAGCAAACGATTATAAACAAATGCTAATTAATTCGCTCTATCATCCGCCATATATCATTATAAACAAAGAACATACAAACGAGAATAATCTGTACCTGCAACATCAGTTCGAAGGCAAACAACTTTATCAGGATTTTATTCCGGATACCTTGTTGGCCATATCGTTTTTATGGGGAAATCAGGTTCAACTGGAAACTACAGAAATTCTTAAAAAGCAAAATCAGTCGGCGGATTTTCGACGAGTTATCTACACTGTTAAAAATAAGCAAATTACTAAAGTTTTAGTTTCAAAATAAGCTACAACGATGAACAAAAATAAGCCTTTCAGGCATTTATCCATAGAGGAGAATCCGGAAATTGCGCAAAAATTAAGCACCTTGATGCGAAATTTAAGCGATAGCCTGCTCGATAGCACAAAAGTACCCTACAGTTTTCACGATTTTATTTTTCAGTTATCGAGAACTCCAAATCTTATTCTTCGCGATAGTTTTCAGTTATTTACCGATATGGTAAATCATTACGTAAAAAAAGAGAAAAACGAAGAAAAACTTAGTTTCCGCGATTACAACACGGCCGGATTATTTATCAAAAATACTGAAAATCCGTTTTTTGCAGACAATATGTTTGCCAATAGATTTATGGAGCTAACCAAAAGTATGCGCAAAGGCATGCAAACAAACCGCATATTCCTATTTGAAGGCCCGCCGGGAAGCGGCAAAAGCACATTTTTGAATAATTTGCTCGACAAGCTCGAAGAATACACCGAAACCCCCCAAGGAATTATGCTTTCAACGGTTTGGCATATCCATTTAAAACAATTAGGAAAAATCTCGTTATTTGAACAAAAATTAAGAGAAATTGCTGAAAAATCGTGTGATACAGAATTAAAACAATTTCTGAGTTCCAACGAATTTCTAAAAATACAAAATAAAAGCGATTTCCTTGAAATCAGTTGCCCCTATCACGACCATCCGATTATTCAAATTCCAATACATATACGTAAAGAATTTTTAGACACAGTGATTGAAGACCAGAACTTTAAGGACCGGCTTTTTAACGACAGGCAATACGATTGGGTACTTAAAGAAAAACCATGCCACATTTGCTCTTCCATTTACGATAGTTTATACGACGCGCTTAATAGCCCCGACGAAATACTACCGATGCTGCATGCTCAGGTTTTTACATACAACCGAAAATACGGTAAAGGAATAACCGTTTTTAATCCCGGAGATCCTATTATGAGTCCTTCTATAGAAAACTCAGCCATGCAAAACAAACTGCATCAATTGTTTAGCAACGATAAAATAAGATTTGTATACTCGCCTCTGGCCTATACAAACAATGGCGTTATGGCTATTATGGATGTGAAAGAAAACAATATACACAGACTAAAAAACCTCCATTCTACTATCTCCGATGGAATTAATAGGGTTGATATGTTCGAAGAAAGAATAAGTACCCTGTTTTTAGGTGTAATTAATCCGGAAGATAAAGCCCACTATGCCAATTTAAGCTCGTTTCAGGATAGAATAATTACTATAAATATACCATACACTCTTGATTACGAAACTGTTGTAAAAATTTACAAAAACAAATACGGAAATAAAATAGGCGAACACTTCTTACCCGGAGTTTTAGATAACTTTGCCCGAATTATAGTTTCTACCAGATTAGAGGAAACCAAAGCCATTAAAAACTGGATAAAAAACCCAAAAAATTACAAATTTGCCGACGATAAATTGTTTTTAGTTAAAATGGAAATCTATACCGGAACTATCCCAAATTGGCTTACCGACGAAGATAAAAATAATTTTACCAAAGAAATAAGAAAAGAATTGCTTGATGATTCAGCTTTGGAAGGATTAAAAGGCATTTCGGGACGAAAAGCCCTCAATATTTTTAATACCTTCTTTACCAAATATACAGCACGACAAGGAATGCGCATTACCATGGACGAAGTAATTGATTTCTTTACCAAGGAAAACCCGGATTTAAAAGAGCTTATTCCTCCCAATTTTCTGGAAGCACTTACCCGACTTTACGATTATTCGGTTCTTCAACAAGTTAAAGAATCTATTTATTTCTTTAATACAGAGCAAATTGGAAGAGATATCAAAAATTATCTGTTTGCCATTAATTTCGATAATCAACAATCGCTGGTTTGCCCCTATACCAACGATAAAATTTTGATAAACGAAGATTTTTTCAAAAATTTTGAGGCCATTTTTTTAGGTACTCTCAGCAAACCAGATGAACGCAAAAAGTTTAGAGAAAATACTTTAAAAGAATATATCAGCAAAACACTGAGCCAGGAAATGAATGTGGATGCTAAAGAAATTGGCGATACACTTCAATACAAATATCTTTTTGCTCGTTACACAGCCAATTTGAAAGAACATGCCCTGGCTCCATATTTAAATAATGCCAATTTTAGACGAGCAATTTTGGATTATGGCGAAAAGAAATTCCAAAATTACGACGAAAGGCTCAAAACAGATGTTTGTAGGCTGATAAACAATCTCAAAAAAATACAAAATTATTCAAAAAAAGGTGCACAACAGATATGCATATATGTAATAGACAAAGATTTAGCAAAAAAATACTAAAAAAAGAAACGGAAAATTTAAAATGAATATTTTTTTCCATTTTCAGCATGTTTTACACCAGGAAATAAAGCAAAAGCCATTTTATTATTGCTCAAATATGCTATTTTTGTCTAAAACTTAAATAGTGTGATTTATCCAAAAAATTTCGAAGAAAAACTGGGTTTCGACCAAATAAGATTACTCTTAAAACAGCACTGCCTAAGCAATCTGGGAAAAGAACAGGTAGATGAAATGCGTTTTATGACCAAACATGCCAATATTGAGAAACAAATAATATTGACAGAAGAATTTAAACATATTCTGATGTTTCAATCAGATTTTCCTACATCCTATTTTATAGACCTTCGCCAGGCACTAAGTAAAATACATATAGAAGGCACTTTTTTAAGTCAAACGGAACTTTTCGATCTTAAAAAATCGCTTTCGACTATAAAAGATATTGTACAATTCTTTAAAAATACAAAGGAAGAATATTATCCGGAACTCAAAAAAATAGCAGCCCAATTTAATCTATATCCCTTTATTTTTCAACGAATCGAAAGCATTTTAGATAAATATGGCGATATAAAAGATAGTGCATCTGCAGAACTTGCCAGAATAAGAGCAAGTTTGCAATCTAAACGCAATGCCATTTCGAGGCGTGTACAATCGGTTTTGCGAAAAGCTCAGGAAGAAGGAATTGCAGAGAGCGATGCCGAAATAACCATTCGCGATGGCAAAATGTTGATTCCCGTTTTGGCTACAAACAAGCGAAAAATTCCGGGCTTTATCTACGACCAATCGGCTACCGGAAAAACATTTTTTATTGAACCAGCCGAAGTAATCGAACTTGATAACGAAATAAGCGAACTTGTTTATGAAGAAAGAAGAGAGATTATCAAAATACTTACCATCTTTTCCAACGAACTCCGACCCTATTTGCCAGAACTACAAGTATCTTATCAAACTTTAGGCGTTTTCGATTTTATCAGAGCAAAAGCACTTTATGCCATTAACATTGATGCCGTAAAGCCGCTTATCATGGAAAATAAACCTTGGCTAAACTGGCAAAATGCAAAACATCCGGGATTATTGCTTACCCTGAAAAAAGAAAAACGCGAAATTGTGCCACAAGATTTGTTTTTTACCGAATCAAACCGAATTATTCTTATTTCCGGACCAAATGCAGGAGGTAAATCGGTATTGCTAAAAACCGTAGGCCTTATTCAATACATGTTTCAATGCGGATTGCAAATTCCTGTCGGACATAATTCCGAAGCCGGTATTTTTGAGCATATTTTTATAGATATTGGCGACGAACAGTCTATTGAAAGCGATTTGAGCACTTACAGCTCACATCTTATCAATATGAAGCATTTTTTAAAACATGCCAATGATCAAAGCATTATTCTAATAGATGAGTTTGGTACCGGAACTGAGCCGCTTTTGGGTGGAGCAATTGCCGAATCTGTTTTGGAACAGCTTAATAATCAAAAAACTTATGGAATAATTACCACACACTATACCAATTTAAAGCACTTTGCCGGAAATACCGAAGGTATAGTAAACGGCGCAATGCTCTATGATTTACAAAACCTCGAACCACTATACAAATTGCGTGTAGGAAGCCCCGGAAGTTCTTTTGCTTTCGAAATTGCCGGAAAAATTGGACTGCCTCGGGAGATTATTGAAAAAGCTTCTGCAAAAATCGGCATAGAACATGTAAACTTCGACAAAAACTTAAAAGCCATTGAACGCGACCGTGCTTATTATCAGGAAAAAAGAAAAAGTATTAAGCTACTCGAAAAAAAGCTGGAAAAAAAAATGGCCAAACACGATGAAATGATGGAAAAAGAGCTAAATCAACGAAAAAAAATAATTGATGATGCTAAATCCGAAGCCCAAAGTTTTCTAAAAGATTTGAACAAAAAAATAGAAAATACCATTTTTGAAATTCGACAAGCACAAGCCGAGAAAGAAAAAACCAAAGTGCTTCGAAAAGAAATTGAACAAATAAAAGTGCAGGCAGAAAATTCGCTATTGGAACAAGAAGATGCAGTGCTAAAGAAAATGGAAAAACTGCGCAAAAAACAGCTTGAGAAAGCCCAAAACAAAAAAAACAATCAACAGAAAAATCAAAATACAGTTGAGCACACTGAAACTGATATTCAGGAAGATAAAAAACCCGAAGTTGGCGACAACGTTAGAATTTACGGTCAGGACAGCACTGGCATTATCGAAGAAATAAAAAATAAAACAGCTTTGGTAAATTTTGGAAGCGTTAAAGCATTTATTAGTTTAAAAACCCTCGAAATAATTAAAAAACAAGTACAAACTAATCATAAACAACCAAAAATAGCTTTTAAACTTTCGGATACCGACCAAACAAAGAGCATATTTATGTTCGGATTAGATGTTCGCGGAAAAAGAACCGACGAAGCCCTAAGTGCTGTGGCCAAATATATGGACGAAGTAATTGTGAATCAGGCTTCCGAAGTTAAAATTCTCCACGGAACAGGGAATGGAATTTTACGACAATTTATTAGAGAATATTTGCAAACAGTAGATTTTGTAGTTTCGGTAAAAGACGAAAAAGTAGAACTTGGCGGCACCGGAATTACCGTAGTTAATTTAAAATATCGCTAATTTGAAAACCAGAAAGCCAATAAACCGCTACTTCGTAATACTTATAGTTTTTACAGAACTATTTGTTTTACATTGGCTTGCATTATTCATTATAAATAAATTACCCATAAAACAAAAATTACTAAAAACAATTACCGAACAAGCAGAAAAGTACCTGCATGCAAAAATAAGCCTCCAGGACATAAAACTAAATCTTACCGGTTTTACGATTGAAGGAATTACCGTTTTCGATCACAACAAAGATACAATGCTCCATGCCGGCAAAATTTTTCTCTCTCTGCCTTATATCAACACAGAAAAACAGAGTATTAAGGCATACAAAATTGCTGCCAGCCATATTTATTTTTACCATCACACGGACAGTTTGGGAATAAACAACCTAAGCAAGTGGCTGGAGAATTTTAACTCGGAGCCGGATTCTACTGAACTAAAAACTTCTAATCCATGGAAAATAGATGTCATGCAAATTGTACTGGAGAATTTACAATTAATCTCCAAATCAGATTCAGTAGCCGAAACTCCCGGCTTTTTCAACAGCAGCGATATACAAATTCTCGCACAAACAGAAATTCATGATTTCAATTTAGAAGGAGATATTATCTATGCAAGAATCAAAAAACTCAGTGCCTTCGAAAAATCCGGATTAACGCTCAGGCAGCTCGAAGCGGAAATAAATTTCCATCCAAGCGAAATTAGCATCGCAGATTTGCACCTGGCGCTCAATAATTCTGATTTTTATTTTACACAAATTTTACTTAACCCCGATAGTGCCTACAATTACGCCAATGTATACGAATCAGGAAAAATTAAAGTCTATCCGCATGCCACAAAACATAACACACTAAACACAAGCGATTTAAAATACTTCAGCAATAAGATACCAGTTCTTGAACTTCAATTCACAGGAATAATCAAAGGAAATATGCACAGTATTCAAGTGCAAAATTTTAATCTTTCGTTGGGAAATCATACCCGATTATTTACCAATGCAAAAGTTGAAAATGCTTTCGATTTCGAAAATTTGAGATTCAAAATACCACTTTTACAGGTAAATTCAAATATCAACCTACTAAACAAAGACTTAGGTAATATTTTAGGAGTAGCTTTGCTTAGCGACACATTATCTATTGTAAATTTCAAACTAAAAGCCGATGGTTCTCTTAAAAATGCGTTTATTGATGCGCAATTGCATACAATTTTCGGAAATATTTTTCTAAATACCAGATTAGATTATAAGCATGAAACCTACCTTGCCGAAGGTAAAATATGGTCCGATGAAATGAAAAGCGAGAAATTGCCTTTTCTGCCCTACGACAGCCTGAAATTGCAAACGCAAAATAGTTTTCTGGCCTTATACTCCAAAAATAATCTCGAAATTACTGCCAAAGGAAAAATTAGCGAAATTGAAATAGACGAAACCCGCCTAGATTCGGTATTCTATGATTTTAATATGGCCGATAATCAAATCCGGTTTAGCTCCAGTTCCTTAGATGCTCATTTAAATTTCAACATTAAAGGCAATTTAAATCTGAATAATAGTAGCATTATCGGCAAAACAGCATTTGAGATAAACCGGGTCGACCTGAAAAAACTAAGAATAGATAATTCCGACTTCAATAATATTCTAAAAATAGACCAAATTATAAGCGAATTTCAATATACCAATATTGATAGTTTTGGTGGCTTTATCGACATAAAAAACCTAAAAATTGCATCGGTTGAAAAAGCATTTATTTTAAAAAGACTTATCCTTACAGCAGATTCTGTAAAAAACGAGAAAAGAATAAAATTGGTCTCCGATTTTGTGAATGGAAGCATACAAGGCAAATTTACAGTACCCGATTTATTTGAAGCCGGATTGTTTACACTAAATCAGCATCTTCCAACTGTTTTTCAAACAGAGGCACTTTCTTCGGAAGAACTAAGCATGAATCACCCAATGCAATTCGATTTGCTCGATGAAACAAAAAAACTAAATTTTAATATCCTTATAAAAGATTTATATCCGCTTACAAACGTATTTGCTCCAGATTACTATCTAGCACCAAACACCCGAATCAATGGTTTTTATTTTCTGGATTTAAATAAGCTTGAATTTAGCGTATATACCGACTCTATTAGCGTTGCCGACAATAAAATTAAAAACCTTACATTTGAAGTAAAAAACTATTCCGATAAAATTCATGTTAATGCATTTAGCGAGGGAATTAACCTAAGTAACCAAATATATCTCGACCAATTTACCATGGACTGGTTTATTTTCCGCGATACTATTGGTTTTGAGTGTAACTGGGGAAATTTTTCTACCTCGGATGCCAATAGCGGTGAAATAAAAATGCAAATCGTTCCTACTAAAGTAGATACAAACGTTGTTTACAATTTTCACATCTTTCCTACAGAACTTACCATTAACAACAAAATATGGGAAATTGCCCAATCCAAGATAAGCATTGCTCCCGACTCTATTTTGGTTAGCCTTTTTGAAATTTCACAGCAAAATCAGAAAATTGGCATCAATGGCAAAATATCTCAGAACGAAAAAGATGCTCTCAAAATTTCTTTCAACCAATTTTTACTCGAAAACTTTAATTCGTTTTTGGCATCATCAGGCATTAGCCTAAGTGGCATTATGAGCGGCCAAATGGCCCTGCATAATTTATTGCAAATGCCATATTTCTTTGCTGACGATACAATCATAGACTTCTCTCTAAATAAGCAGCTTATGGGCAATACTTATTTATTGACAAATTACAACGCAGCCGAAGAAAAAATTAATCTTAGATTATGGGCTGAAAAAGGACTTCGAAAAAAAACCACAACCCTACTTATTGATGGTTATTACCAACCGGCAGATAATTTCTTTCAACTCGATACCATCAAAATAGACCAACTCCCTATAAAAACCTTTGAACCATTTCTTAGCGGATATTTATCGACACCAGTAGGCTATATAGATGCCAATTTAAAAGCCTTCGGGAATTTTAGTGCCCCAAGTATTAGTGGTGAAATTGTTTTATCTAAAAGCCGATTTACGATAGATTACCTGCAATCTAGATTTAATTTATCAGACACCATTTTTCTGGCACCCGGACAAATTTTGCTTAAAAACTTTCAACTAGAACAACCCAAAGCTACTGCAAACATCAATGGCGAACTAAATTACGCCGATGGATTTAGCGAAATGTATTTTGATATTGGACTTAGTACCGGCAATTTTAACTTCTTAAACACCAAACAAACAGATACATCCTACTTTTTCGGGGTGGCAAACTTAGCAGCCGATGCCCGAATAAGTGGTACGCTAAACGACATTAACGTTAGCATCAGCGGGAAAACCATGCCAGGAACCAGGTTTAATATTCCGCTCTCATCGGCATCGGATATCGAAGAAACTGCCTTCATAAGCTTTACAAACCAGCAGCAAGAACAAATTGTTCAAAAAGAGGAGGTATTGGCCAAACAAGTTTCCGGAATGCAAATGGATTTTACACTTAATGTTACTCCGGAAGCCGAAGTTGCACTTATTTTCGACGAAAAAGTGGGCGATGTAATTAAGGCCAGCGGTGAAGGCAACCTTAAAATTCTTATGAATGCCAACGGAGATTTAAACATGTATGGCGACTATATTCTTTCCAAAGGAGATTATCTTTTTACTCTTGGAAATACACTCAACAAAAAATTTACCGTAGAAAAAGGTGGACTTATTCGCTGGAACGGAGACCCCTATAACGCAGAAATTAATCTGAATGCTATTTATAGCGTAAAAAAAGTGGCACTCTACGACCTTACCTACGACGACAACGATAAAAACACCAAAATTCCTGCCGATTGTAAACTCAACATGACAAATAACCTGGAGCAACCGGTAATTCTTTTTGGAATAGAATTACCAACTGCCGACGAAGATATTGTGCAACAATTTAATACACTTCCTTCCGACGAACTCAACAAACAAATTCTATCGCTGTTGATATTTAATAAATTTCAGGCACTTCCTGGTTATAAGCAAGATGCATCCAAACAAGCTGGCGTAGGATTTAATACCACAGAAATGATTACAAACCAGCTTAGCCACTGGCTATCTCAGATTAGCAACGACTTAGATATCGGCATCAACTACCAAAGCGGAGATAGCCTGAATAGTTCTGCCCTCGAAGTTGAACTTTCGACACAATTACTCAACGAAAGATTAATCATAAACAGCAACTTTGGAGTAAGCTCCAATAATCAAAGTACTAATAATCAGAACTTTGTTGGTGATATGGAAATTGAATATAAAATAGACAAAGCAGGAAAATTCAGAGCCAAAGCATTTACCAAAACCAATCAAAACGATGTATACTTTGAACAAGTGCCTTATTCCTATGGCTTAGGAATATTCTATCGCCACGAATTTGAGCATCTTTTTAAACATTATTATACAAAAAAAATAGTAGCAGATTCTACTAAAATTAAATAAATAGATAGAACTTCAGATATGTTGTAAAATACTAAATATTTATTCTCATAATCTTTCAACATCTCTATCTTTGAGCACCTTTTTAAGGCAGTAAATTAATTTTTTAACTAAAAATAGAGATTTATGTTTATTTTAATGGTCGTTATTTTTGTTTTAGGGTATGTATCAATAGCCCTTGAACATCCGCTGCGTGTAGACAAAGCTGCTCCTGCTTTGCTAATAGGCGTATTAACCTGGGTTGTATATATGCTCGGAAGCAGCGATATTTTAAGCATGGTAAATGCATCGGGAGAATATGTGAGCAAAGCTTGGGGAGAATTTGTAAATACAAATCCTGCCAAAAATAATCACGAAGGAATGGTGGAATTTATTTCTCACCACGAGCTATTGCATCACTTGGGCGAAATTGCCGAAATTCTATTCTTCTTGCTTGGAGCAATGACTATTGTTGAAATTGTAGATCAACACCAAGGATTTAAAGTAATTACTGACAGAATACATACCACCAATAAAGTTAAATTATTGTGGATTATTAGTTTCCTTACATTCTTTATGTCGGCTGTATTAGATAACCTTACAACAACTATTGTTTTAGTGGCCCTTT
This sequence comes from Acetofilamentum sp., assembly GCA_020720625.1. GTDB lineage: Bacteria > Bacteroidota > Bacteroidia > Bacteroidales > DYOH01 > DYOH01. The sequence goes on from DYOH01000009.1 coordinate 29,177, forward strand.
TGCGCAAACTAATAAACGACAAAGAAACACGCTGGTTTTTTGCCAGTATGGTAGTTTTGGCTGCCAATGCCGGTGGTGCATGGTCGCCCATTGGCGACGTTACCACAATTATGCTTTGGATTGGCGGACAAATTACCGCTGCAAACATTATTTTAATGGTATTCATACCCAGTTTGGTTACAATAATAATTCCGCTTGCCGTTCTCTCATTTATAATGAAAGGCGAGGTAGAAAGACCAGTTGTTGAAAATAACGGCCCCGGCCTTGTTTCGTCGCGCCAACAAATATTTATCTTAATTATGGGTGTTTCAGCATTACTATTTGTTCCGGTGTTTAAAACTCTTACACATCTCCCCCCATATTTAGGCATGTTATTTGGCTTGAGCATTCTCTGGGTTACTACAGAAATCTTACACCGCTGGTATGCCGATTATAAAAAGAAAAAGGGCGAATTGGTGGATACAAAAGAAGGAAATTTTGGTGTGGAATCAAAAGATAAACTGGTTGTAATTAAAATATTATCAAAAGTAGATGTTCCTACAGTGCTCTTCTTCTTAGGAATATTGCTGGCCGTAGCCAGTATGCAATCCGCCGGACAACTTGGCATTTTAGCTAAATATTTAGACAAAACATTAGGAAACATTTATCTGATAAATCTGGCCATTGGAATCCTTTCTTCAATTGTAGACAATGTGCCACTTGTAGCTGGTGCCATGGGTATGTACGATATTGCAGCAGCCGGAACAACAGGCTACGCATCAAGCTTTATGGTTGATGGCGCATTCTGGGAATTTTTGGCCTATTGCGCCGGTACAGGCGGTAGTATTTTAATTATTGGCTCAGCCGCAGGTGTAGCTGCCATGGGAATGGAAAAAATTGATTTTATCTGGTATCTCAAACGAATAAGCTTACTGGCTCTATTAGGTTATTTCTCAGGAGCTGCTGTTTACTATTTGCAATATTCACTTTTACACTAATGAGTCTAGTCTAAAAACCCTGCCAGCGTTGATTTTTATAAAATGCTGTAACTGTACTAAACAGTTTATAAGTCAATTAAGAAAACGCTGGCAGGGGTATAATCATTTTTTCAATCTTTTTAGACTGAACTCACTAATTAAAAACATATTTGCCAAAAAGCCGAAATCTATTTGCTTTCGGCTTTTTTTTTAGCGTTATTTTTTATAGATTTGATAGATTAATAAGTTTTGTGCTCTAATGAGAATTTTCTCACTAATTATTGTTTTATTGATTGGCTCTGATTATGCCTTTTCACAACACTCGCAAGATGTGCTAAAGGCTGTATTTACAGCACGTTTTATACAATTTAGTCAATGGGAAAACGAGGAAATATTCTTTCAAAAACAAGATAAATTCTATTTCTATTCTTTATCAGAAAAAAGTATTAATAACGAACTGGAAAAAACGCTTTCCAAAATTGTACTAAAAGGAAAAAAAGTAGAGTTTAAGAAAATTTCTGATATAGAAGAAGCATTAGAAGCCAACGTAATTTTTTTAAGCGACGATTGTATAGAATGCATCGCATCTTTAATAAATGCAGTCGAAAACAAACCAATTCTTATTATTAGTGATGCAGATAATTTTGCAGAATTTGGCGTACACATCAATATGTACATTACAAACAAAGGTACAATAGGATTTGAATTGAACATGAAAGCTTTTGAAAAATCGGGAATTATGCCCAATAGCGGTTTAATCAGAATGGGTAAAATTGTAAAACAATGAACATATTTAGCAAACTATCTATAAAGTATAAAATAATATTTGTCAGCCTGATTATCACTATCCCATCGGTTTTAATAAGCAGCATGTTGATACTTTATCTTAATCTGAACACATTCAAAAACGAAATTATTCAAAAATCGCTTACCGATGCAAAATTGGTTAATGAACTTATTGCCGCCCCTATGGCTTTCGATTATGCCGATCAGGTATATCAAATTATTGAAAAACTAATTAACCAGGAAAACATACTTTCTATTTATGTGCTTAATAATAAAAATGAAGTGATAAGCGAATACATAAAACCGGGAACACAAAAATTTTCGCTATCCCTGCGCAACGAAAGTGAAATTAACTCCTACCGGTATGCTTTCGACGATATAAATACCTTACACATAGACTATACCATTTCCTTCGAAACCGAAAAATACGGAAATTTAATAATTTATTCTGATACCGGAATCACTAAATATTTCTGGCACTCCTTGCAATACATAATCATAATTGGCTTAATCATTGGCCTACTCGCTTATATTGTAATCTCCAGACTACAGATTATTATATCGGCACCCATTGTGGAATTAGCCGAAATTAGCCAAAAAATTACCGAAAACCAAGACTATACCATTACTGTTACAACCAATTCTAAAGACGAAATCGGATTATTATACAATCAGTACCAAAAAATGTTGTACTCACTGCAAACAAAAGAAAAGGAGAATAGAGAAATAGTAGACAAACTTAAGCAAAATCAACAAACCTTAATAAAAACGCAAGCAATTGCACGCATTGGAAGTTGGGAACGAAACTTTTTGACCAACGAAATAGTTTGGTCCGACGAAGAATACCAAATACTCGAACAATCCAAACATCTAATTCCAACTTTCGACGCAATCCTGGAAAACATTTATCCTGCCGACAAGCAAAATTTTTTAAACAATTGGGAGAAAGCACTAAAATTTGGAGCAGAATACAATATCGAATTTCGGTACATGCGAAACTCCGGAATAAAATGGCTTCAGGAAAAAGCCGAAATATACTTCGACAAAAACGGAAAAGCCTTGAAAGCACTTGGCTACACTTATGATGTTACCAAACGAAAAGAGCAAGAACTTGAGCTGCTCAAACACCGAAATAACCTTGAAGAACTAGTACAACACAGAACAAACGAAATTATACAACTCTATTCTGATATTGCCTTCAAAAATGAATTGCTCTATAAAATAAATTCGGAGCTAAACAGCGAAAAACTTAAAGTAGTGGAGCAAAGCGAAAAAATAAACAGTGTAAATTCGAGATTACTAAAAAAAGCACAAGAACTTGAAAACACCTTAGGAAAATTAAAATCGGCTCAATCGCAATTAGTGCAACAAGAAAAAATGGCTTCGCTCGGTACCTTAACCGCCGGTATTGCACACGAAATAAACAATCCAATTAATTTTATATCATCAAATATGATGGGTCTCGAAACATTACTATTTGAATTAAAAGAACAATTTGATAACTTGGCTGCTTTACAACCAGAAAATGGAAACATCATAAAAGAGATAAATAGCAATATAAACCTGTTAATCAATAATATAAAGATTGGAATTAACCGAACTGTTGAAATTATTAAGAGTTTAAGAACATTCTCCAGAGATAGTAAAGAAAACTACTCAAATGCAAATATAAACGATAATTTGGACTCGACATTGCTGCTGCTTAAAAATCAGTACAAAGACAAAATAGAAATAATTAAAGAATATGGCCATATTTCTCCGGTATTTTGCTCCATCGGACAAATAAATCAAGTGTTTATGAATTTGATTTTAAATGCCATTCAGGCAATTACTGATGCCGGAGTTATCAAAATAAAAACCACCGAAGAAACCAATTTCTTAAAAATTACAATCGAAGACAGCGGAAAAGGTATACCGGAGGATATCAAAAACAAAATCTTTGAACCATTCTTTACAACCAAAGAAATTGGAAAAGGAACAGGCCTTGGCTTATCTATTAGCTACAACATTATAAAAAATCACAAAGGTGAAATAAAAGTAGAGTCAACTATTGGAAAAGGAACAAGTTTTTTTGTATTTTTACCACTAAATGAAAAAGCATAATGATTAATTCGTCGGGAAGAATATTAGAACCAATACTTTACATTGATGATGAAGAGCAAAACCTGACAGGTTTTAAATTTACATTTTATAAAGATTTTAAAATATTTACCGCAATCAACCAAGACGAAACTTGGAAAATTCTCGACGAACAAACCATTAAAGTTGTTATCTCTGACCAAAGAATGCCCCAAATTAGTGGAATAGAACTTCTCCAAAAAATTAACCAGAAGTATCCTTCCATTATTCTTATTCTTATGACCGGATACACTGATTTACAAGCAATAATAGACGCAATTAATAAAGTTGGAATTTTTAAATACATTGCCAAACCTTGGGAAAAAGAAGACGTAAAGCTTATTTTAAACAGCGCCATTAAAACATATAACCTAAGTTTCGAAAACGAAAACCTGATTCACGATCTAAAAATAGCTAAAGAGAAAGCCGAAGAATCCGACAAACTTAAAACTGCTTTTTTAAAAAATATTTCCCACGAAATAAGAACACCACTAAATGGAATGCTTGGTTTCTTAAATCTGATGCTTGAGCAAACAAAGGGAATTCCGAAATTCGAAAACTATGAGCTGTACATAAGAAACGGTGCCAACGAACTTTTGGATATTATTCAGAATATTGTAGAAATGGCCGAAATTCAAACAGAAAAAACCAAAACCCTTGTTGAAACATTTGAGTTAAATGCCCTTATTAATGCCATAAAACAGGAGTTCAAATCGAATGATTTGTACTTGGATAACCCCAATGTACAGTTTAAGTGCAGTACTCCCGATATTCAGAATACAATTAATTCTGATAAAACCAAAATCAAGGAAATTTACAGACATCTCATTCACAATGCACTCAAATTTACATCACAAGGTATTGTTGATTTTGGATACGAAATAAATAACAGCAAGCTAGAGATTTTTGTTAAGGATACAGGAATAGGAATTAAGCAAGAAGATTTGCCGCACATTTTCAACAGATTTTGGAAAGGCTACTTCGAAGACAATCTTTTCCGTGGTTTAGGAATTGGCCTTAGCATTACCAAATCGTATGTCGATGATTTACATGGTGAAATTTATGTAATCTCAACGCCCAATCAAAGTACAGAATTCAGAGTTATTATTCCCTTAAGCTGATATTATTTTTTTGATATATCTGCCGCCAATAAGGTATTTTTCAACAAAGATACTATCGTCATTGGTCCCACCCCACCAGGAACAGGTGTGATATAACTGCATTTTGGAGCCACTTCTTCGAAAAGAACATCTCCTTTTAGTCTAAAACCCGATTTTGTTTCTTGCGATGGAACTCTTGTGGTTCCTACATCGATAACCACTGCACCGTCTTTAACCATTTCTGCCCCTACAAATTCGGGATTACCAAGTGCTGCAATCAGAATATCTGCCTGTAAGGTGATTTCTGACAAATTTTTGGTTCTGCTATGACAAATTGTAACAGTGGCATCGCCTGGTTTGGACTTGCGGCTCAATAACAATGCAAGCGGTGTTCCAACTATATTGCTTCTTCCCAACACAACAACATGCTTTCCGCTAGTATCTATTTTATAATATTTCAGCAATTCTAAAATGCCAAAAGGTGTAGCCGGAAGAAAAGACGGAAGGCCAATAACCATCTTTCCAACATTAACAGGATGAAACCCGTCTACATCTTTCTCTGGCGAAATGGCTTCAATAATTTTTTGCTCATCGATATGTTTTGGCAAAGGCAACTGTACAATAAATCCATCAATATCAATGTTTCTATTTAAATCTCCGATTACACTAAGTAACTCTAATTCAGAAACTTGCTCATCCATCCGAATAAGTGTACTATCAAAACCTACCTGGGCACATGCTTTAACCTTATGTCCAACATAAGTTTCGCTTCCACCGTCGTTTCCTACAAGCACAGCAGCCAAATGTGGTTTTTTTAGACCAGATGCAAGTCTTTGCTTTACAGCTTCGGCAATCTGGAGCTTTATATGCTCCGAAACCATTTTTCCGTCGATGATTTGATAGGCCATTTTAGATGCTTTTATCTTCTTTTTTTCTTTCCTTTTTTTGCCACAGCAGTTCCCGCACCGGGTACGTTTTTGCCCAATCCTTTTCCAGCCGACATCATGCGCATCATTTTACGCGTTTCGTCGAATTGTTTTATAAGTCTGTTCACTTCCTGAATAGATGTTCCGCTACCGCTGGCAATTCTGTTTTTTCGGCTACCATTTAATACTTCAGGCTCTTCTCTTTCTTTTGGGGTCATTGACTGTATTATTGCTTCTATTCCCTTAAATGCATTATCGTCAATATCCATATCTTTAATGGCTTTGCCAACACCCGGAATCATAGAGGCCAAATCTTTCAGATTTCCCATCTTCTTAATTTGTTGAATCTGACTGAGAAAATCATCAAAGTTGAATTTGTTTTTGGCAATTTTCTTCTGAAGTTTGCGGGCTTCTTCTTCGTCGAATTGTTCCTGAGCCTTTTCAACCAAAGAAAGCACATCACCCATACCCAAAATACGGCTAGCCATACGATCGGGATGGAACACATCGAGTGCATCCATTTTTTCGCCAGTACCAACAAATTTAATTGGTTTATTAACCACCGAGCGAATAGAAAGGGCAGCACCACCGCGGGTATCGCCATCTAATTTGGTTAGCACCACGCCATCAAAATTCAATCTGTCGTTGAATTCCTTTGCGGTATTAACGGCGTCCTGACCAGTCATACTATCTACAACGAATAATATTTCGTGAGGGTTAACGGCCTTTTTAATGTTGCTTATTTCGTTCATCATCTCCTCATCAACGGCCAAGCGACCGGCGGTATCAATGATTACAACATCGTATCCTCTTAGTTTTGCTTCTTTTACGGCATTTTGGGCAATCTGTACCGGATTTTTACTTCCATCTTCCGAATATACAGGTATCCCAATTTGTTGGCCTAAAACCTTTAGCTGCTCAATGGCTGCCGGACGATAAACGTCGCCGGCAACAAGCAAAGGTTGTTTGCCTCGTTTTGTTTTCAAAAAGTTTGAAAATTTTCCGCTGAAAGTGGTTTTTCCCGAACCTTGTAATCCGGCAATCAAAATTACGGCAGGATTTCCTTTCAGGTTAACATCTACAGTTTGCCCGCCCATTAAATTAACCAATTCCTGATGAACGATTTTCACCATCAATTCACCCGGTTTCACAGCGATAAGCACGTCTTGTCCAAGGGCTTTTTCTTTTACCGTATTGGTAAATTCTTTGGCTATTTTAAAGTTTACGTCAGCATCTAGCAGTGCTTTTCTTACTTCTTTAAGCGTTTCGGCCACATTAAGCTCTGTAATTCTTCCCTGACCTTTTAGAAGTTTTAGCGACCTGTCGAGTTTATCCGTTAAATTTTCAAACATAAAATTATCTCATTTTCATATTTCGAGCGCAAAATTAAAAAAATTTCTTAAAGAACTGACATATTCTCTATCGCTTTTTTATTTTGCAAACAAAATATTATCAATTAATTAATATTAAGCTTAAATAATTTTTTTCGTTTTACACAAAAAATGCCTATCTTTCAATCGACGAAAAAATATTATGTAAAATTTTCGAAATAGCCCTAAATTTTTATTTTATGAAAAAAAAATTTATCGCCAAAATATCTTAATCAATTGATATAATAGGTTCTAACACACTTTATTTCCTATTCGCAATAGCTACCCACATATTAACACAAAAATCATGAAAAAGGAATTTACCATCGAATTTGAAATGAATACATCACCTCAATTAATTTTTTCTTTTGTTGATACCTCAGATGGATTACAAGAATGGTTTGCCGACAAAGTTACTCAAAACAACCATTTTTATATTTTTATTTGGGATCAATCTCAGGAAATTGCCATAAAAATGGAATCCAAAAAAAACGAATGGGTAAAATACGCCTGGGTTGAAAACGAAAATGAAGATATAAACAATATTGATCCTGAAGCAATAATTAAATTTGCGATTATTCAACATGAATTAACCGGCGATGTTTCACTAATGATAAGCTTCTTTGAAGAAGAAGATGAATTCGAAAACGAAAAAGTAGTATGGGAACATCAAATTCAAAAATTAAAACGCACTATGGGCTTATAAATCATTTTTTTTTTCTTCGCTTTTTAATATGAAATAAGGTCAATATTTCACAAAAATTGTACATTTGTGCCTTCAAAAATAAAATATCAATCAGATGTTGAAAAAACTTCATGCATACATATTAAAGTCTTACATCGGCCCTCTCATAATGACTTTTGCCATAGCCTTGTTTATTCTATTACTTCAGTTTATATGGAAATACATTAATGAGCTAATAGGTAAAGGATTAGAGTGGAGTATTATATCCGAGTTATTAGTATATGCTGCTTCGGGGCTTGTTCCAATGGCTTTACCTTTGGCTATTTTGTTATCTTCGCTTATGCTTTTTGGTAATCTTGGCGAACACTACGAACTTACAGCCATGAAATCGGCCGGAATTTCTTTACAAAAAATAATGTCTCCTTTAATTGTACTTAGTATTTTTATTAGCATTTTGGCTTTTTTGTTTTCCAACCATGTTTTGCCATATACGAATTTTAAAATGAATATGCTTTTCTACGATATCAGACATCAAAGGCCGGAGCTAAATATTCAGCCCGGGGTTTTTAACTATGATATTGAAGGATATGTACTTAAAGCAAAATCTAAAAATCAGCAAACCAATGTTCTTTATGATATTTTAATCTACGACCATAAAAATTTTGGTAGAGGAAATACCAATGTAACCCATGCCGATAGCGGAATTATGGTGGTTACTACGGATAAAAAATATATGTTTATTACCCTTTATAATGGCGAATCGTATCTGGAAGTAAAAGAAGATGAGCAAAACAAAAATAAATTTCCGCATAGAAACGATAAATTTGAGAAACAAACCGTTATATTAGAGCTTACCGGATTCGACTTTAATCGCACAGACGAAAGCTTATTCCGACAGAACTATCAGATGATGAGTATTGCACAACTCAATGTATCGTCTGACTCCCTGATAAAGGAATATGAATACGATAAAGCAAGAACCGAAAATACATTAATTACGGTAAACTATTTTAAAAACGCCAGAAAAATTGGTATCCCCAAACCAGATACCACCAATATTTCTCTCGTCGAAAATTTCAGACCCACAAGGGATGTTGTGTTCCGACACGAAAAACTAAACAATGAGCAGATTTTGCTTAATATCGACAGCCTATTTAACGAATCGGCACCTAACAACAAAATGAAAATGATTGATTGGGCGACAAATTATGCCCGAGCGAGTAAAAGTTATATCGACGATTCTGATGAAAGACTCTCCAGAAAACAAAAAGAAATTAACCGATACCACATTGCCTGGCATCAGAAATATAGTTTGTCTTTTGCCTGTTTAATATTCTTTTTTATTGGTGCTCCCCTTGGGGCTATTATCAGAAAAGGTGGCTTTGGAATGCCTGTTGTTGTATCTGTATTTATTTTTATCATTTACTACATCATTTCGCTTACCGGACTAAAATTTTCCAGAGAGAGTGTTGTGCCCGTTTGGACAGGAATGTGGGCTTCCTCTTTTGTGCTGCTCCCATTAGGAATTTGGCTTACTTATAAAGCCACAACCGATTCCGGTTTGCTGAGCAAAGAAGCATACGCTAATTTTGTTCATAAGTTAGCTTCTATAGTTAAGGTATTTATAAAAGCCAAACAAAAATAACATGTGAGAATTCTACAAATTTGCAAAAAAATACCATTCCCAACCACCGATGGAGAAACGGTGGCTATTTGGGATATGACATGCGCAGCTTTAGCTAAAAATGCAAAAATTCATTTGATTTGTTTACAAACCGATAAACAGCCAAATATTAACGAAATTTCCTTCAGGCACGAAAATTTTAGCTATACACTGCTAAAGCATCAAACTAAAATAGTTTGGATGCAGTTATTTTTTTACGATTTTTTTTCTAAAACGCCTTACATCGCCCAACGGTTTATGAAAAAAAATCTAATTCCAGTAATAAAGAATAAAATTTCTGATTTTAAACCGGATGTGGTGCATATAGAAAGTTTATACATGGCTTGGCTAATGCCCCATTTTTCGGGAGTAAAAAAAATAGTTAGAACCCATAATATTGAGGCTGATATTTGGCAAAGCCGTGCAAATAAAGAGAAAAATCTTTTTAAAAAGATTTACTTTAGCTTTCTTTCGAAAAAGCTCCGAAAATACGAAATCAACACCCTAAAACATGCCGATTCGATTATATGCATCAGTAATAAGGAAAAAGAGTATTTTGCTGAAAATATTGAACACTCCGAAGTAATCAGTTTGCCCACTTCTATAAAAATTCTTCCCCCCAAAGCAGCACCCGATTCGGAAAACTACCTTTTTTTTGGTGCCTTAGATTGGTTTCCAAACATAGATGCCCTTAATTGGTTGATAAAAATGGTATGGCCGCTAATTTTAGATAAGCAACATAAGGCAAAACTGCACATAGGCGGTAAAAATGCGGCAAAAAGAAACATTGACTTCTGGAAATCCATCCCAAACGTATATTTTCACGGCGAAATTGAAAATATTGAGACATTCTACAAAAATGGCTCAATCATGTTGGTTCCATTGTTTTCCGGAAGCGGCATTCGGATAAAAATCATTGAAGCACTTAGCATGCGTAAGGCCATTGTAGCTTCTCCAATGGCAATAGATGGTCTGCAATTAACCCACAACGAGCATTTATATGTGGCTGATAGTGCTCACGAATTTGCTGACGCAGCCATTCGTTTGTCAGATAATAATAATCTAAAAGCCAAATTTGCTGAAAACGGAATCAAGTATTTAGAAAGACATCATGCTCCCGAAAACATAGCCGAACAATTGCATAATCACTATAATAAACTGATTAATAATGATTAGTGTTTACTTTGTTTTAAAATTTTGGTTTTGGTTTTTTATGCTGATTCTTGTTTATCATTATATCATTTTTCCCATTTTTCTAGCAGTACTGTCAAAATTTAAAAAACTAAAACTATCATCAGGAACAAATTTCTCGGCAGAAATAAGTATTCTCATACCGGCACACAACGAAGGGCAGGTAATTGAATCAAAATTATTGAGTATTTTAAACGGCCATTTTCCGCTAAACAAGATGGAAATTTTGATTGGCTCCGATGCATCTACAGACAATACCCTAGCGATATGTATGGAAATGGCAAAAAAATATCCGCAAATAAAAGTTTATAATTTCGAAAAACGAGCAGGAAAACCGGAAATCATCAACTACCTTAGTCAAATTGCATTAAATGAAATACTTATAATTTCTGATGCCAATGTAATTTTTAATTCAACTACTTTAGAAAATCTTATCAAACCATTTGAAAACAGCCAAATAGGACTTTCAGAAAGTAAAACAGAGAATCTAAAAGGAGAAAAAAAAGAAAGTTCGAAGCAAGAAAAAGCCTATATACGTATTGAACAATTTATCAAACAAAAAGAATCGGAAATATTCGGGCAAATTATGGGGCCTTCGGGAACATGTTTTGCCATAAGAAAAAGCCTTTACAAACCGGTACCCGAAAATTTTTTGGTCGACGATTTTTTTATAAGCATGAACGTATTGTTGCAGAAGCACTTTAGTGTTATTTCGAGTAACTCTATTGTTTACGAAGACCTGAGCAACCAATTGGAAGAACAATTTCGCCGAAAAAAAAGAATTGGCACAGGAAATTTTCAAAATCTTATCTACTTTAAACATTTACTCCATCCACGCTACAAAAGTATTGCCTTCTTGTTTTGGTCGCACAAAGTAATCAGATGGCTAAGTCCACTGTTTTTATTGCTCATTCTTTTGTTAAGTGTTTGTTTAGTTCATGAAACATATTTTAAATTATTTCTATATCTGTATTTATTCAGCATATTTGCAGCATTATTCGACCTTGTTTTGAGTCGTTATCGCAAAGAAATATTACTTTTGCGTTTTATATCGCACTTTTACGCCATGAATAGTGCATTATTTTTAGGATTTGTAAATTATTTAAAAGGAGTAAAAACAAATGTCTGGCAACCAACAAAACGAAATCATGGAAAATGATTTCAAACTAAACACGATAGAAGAAGCCATTGATGATATTAGGGCAGGAAAAATAATCATCGTAGTGGATGATGAAAACAGGGAAAACGAAGGCGATTTTATTGCCTCGGCCGAGCTGGTTAGCCCCGAAATTATCAATTTTATGGCCACACACGGGCGTGGGTTAATCTGCACGGCTATACCCGAAGAAAGATGCAATGCCTTGAGCCTTGAGCTTATGGTTGGGAAAACCGGAAATACAGCCTTGCACGAAACTGCTTTTACCATTTCTGTAGATTTAATAGAAGGTACTAGTACCGGAATTTCTGCTCAGGATAGAGCTAAAACTATTTCTGCCCTTGTAAATCCGGCCACTAAACCCGAAGATTTGGCTCGCCCGGGGCATGTTTTCCCGCTTAAAGCACGTAATAAAGGCGTTTTGAGAAGAGCCGGACACACTGAGGCTGCGGTTGATTTAACCAAACTTGCTGGTCTTTTGCCCGGTGGCGTTTTGGTTGAAATTATGAACGAAGACGGAACAATGGCCCGACTACCCGAATTGATAGAAGTGGCTAAAAAATTCAATCTTAAAATAATCAGTATTGAAGATTTAATTGCTTACCGACTAAAAAAAGAAAGCCTGATTGAAAGAGGTGTTAGAGTAAAATTACCTACCGAATACGGTAATTTTGATTTAGTTCCTTACAAACAAATTAGCAATGGTGTTGAACATGTAGCCCTCATTAAAGGGAACTGGCAGAACGAAGAACCAATTTTGGTAAGAGTACACAGCTCTTGCGTTACCGGAGATATTTTTGGATCGAAAAGATGCGATTGCGGCGATCAACTGCATCATGCCATGCGAATGGTAGAAAAAGAAGGAAAAGGTGTTATTCTTTATATGAATCAGGAAGGACGAGGAATTGGTTTATTCAACAAAATTAAGGCATACAAACTCCAGGAAGAAGGACGAGACACAGTTGAGGCCAATATTGAACTCGGATTTCAGGACGATGAAAGAGATTACGGTGTTGGTGCTCAAATTTTGAGGGATTTGGGAATTACCAATATGCGTCTTATTACCAACAATCCGGTTAAAAGAATTGGATTAGAGGCCTATGGATTAAGCATTTCCGAAATTGTGCATATCGAAATTGAACCAAACCAGCATAATATGCTTTATCTTAAAACTAAAAGGGATAAAATGGGGCACTTTCTGGAATTGTACGAATACGATGAAAAAGAGCTTAAAGATTTAAAAATCGATAAAAAGTAGTTTTTATTGTCATCGGTTGAAAAAATAGTTTTTTACCATTCAACCGATGACAAAATGATGAATTTCTGTTTTCTACATAAGCCTTCCGAAAATATCATATTTCTTTCCGCCAGCTATTACATATAAAATACTGCATAACAATTACTTATGTACTGCTGAAAAATATATAATTATTTTTAAATCAATATTATAAATCAAATATTTGATACTTCAATGCAAGGTTTTTCACGCATATTGCTGTTTTTCATGCATTGATTCTTCATTTACAACAATAAGCACTTAGAATTAATAGTGAGCATGTATTTTTTTAAGAGATATATTTATAATTAGCCGTAGCATTTATGCTACGGTAAAATTTGACATCAATAATCGGCTTTAGCCTAAAAAATATCAATAATTTTTTGGCTAAAGCCCAGTATTATAATATATTCATGCATTCCGTAGCATAAATGCTACGGCTACTCATTGTCTCAATATACCAACCCAATTCAGCATATTTTCAAATTATTCATTGAAAAATATACCTAACTGAAAATAAATATTATGCTTTTGATTCTTGCACTTTTTGTTACTATGCACTCTTTAATGAACTAAATACTTTCTCAGCAAACCCTACTTAATTCTACAAGTAAATAATAAAAAGCATCAGCGCTGAACAATAATACTTAAGCCAAAAATTCAAAGGCTCTCTTTAAAATAATCAAAGGCTATTTGATCTTTTCTGTTTTTCGAAACCCAAGTTTTTTCGCTGTATTTCAGAATAAAATCGTTTAATTTTTCTTCGTATTCATCCTTATACGATTGGTCAAATTTTCGATAAGTATTAAACTTTACATCTTGGTTTAGCACATCAGAATGCTGATGAAGTAATGGCCATATTTTTTCATCCATAGTAAGTAAAAAGCTGGTTTCCATGTTATTCTTAAATTCATGATTTAGATTGTGTTTGGCAATAATCATATCCCAATCGAAAGCTGCAAAAACCACAAAACCAATATAAAACGCCCAGGAATTTAAGCGGATAAGATAGAAAAGCGATTTGCCGTTAAGAATTTTCAATGCCAGGGTAAATAATCCAAAAACAACCAAAGTTAGGAAAAAGAAAAGCCCAATGCGCAAATAAGCCAAACCAAAATAGTGAATATAATGAAGATTTCTGATTACTACCGAGACCAACAAAATAAAGTTCTGAAAAATCCAAACAAAGCTTGCCAATTGCATTGCTTTTTTGGCCGGATAAAAATTAAGATTTTGTCGAAAAAAATAGAGCATTATCGCCATAGAAAGCATGATGCTTAATATAAGTAAATAGGTGCCTTCGTGTACAAACTGTTTTAAATCGAAATCGTTTGTATAATCGAATCCAAACCAAATAGTTAGAATATCTATAGCATTTACAATGAAAAGTAAAATATTTACAGAAATAAGCAAAATCATGCCAGAACGAAACTCATTTTTTAGACTAGGCTTTAAGTTACGTTGCACCTGTTTATTTCTTAACCTTTGCACATCGTTGTTATATTTTTGCTCACTGAGCAGCAAATAGTTTCGTTGTTGCTTGCTAAAAAGCCAATATGTTGTAATAATTGCCCAAATAATAAACAATATCATCACAAACGAGATATCATGGAAAATATAGAGAAACCAATCGTTTATCTTTTGCAGAAATTCGCCCGAAATACGGCTAAATTCAGGCACGGCCCACTTATAAATAAAATAAAAAATAATAAAAAATATGGCTGGAATAATGGCGAGTTTAATCCATTTAAAAACGAGTCTGCTCCTTAAGCTCCATGCAGAATAGCTCTTTTCGTGCTGACTAAGCACAGTGGCAAACGAAAAATAATCCCTTAAAGAAGACAAAAAAGCATAAAGCGGTGTACGAAAACTATTCCAGTGCAAAAACGCCTGAAAAACTATAAGCGTAAATATCCAAACAACAATAACCAAAACAGATGCATGGTAGGAAACAAAAAAACTGCTAAGGAGCACAGAAATAGCTGTGGTATAAAATCCAAAGCTCCGTTTTGTAATCTGTTCGCCCACCAGCAATGAGCTAATAAGCACAAAAATACTATAGATTAATGCATTATAGCCAAGTGATTGCTTATAAAAAAGGAAAAAGAATACCAAACTGCCTAATAAAATTAACGGGAATCTCAATTTTCTTGTCATAGTAATTCGTATTTGCTTAAGAACGAAAAAAAAGCCAGTTTTTATACGCTAGTTAACAATTTTTGCCTGTTTTTAGTTGATTTTAAGAATTAAACCAAAGTTTTTCCAAATGGAAACAAAGATAAACCGGCAAGCTTAATATGCTGCTGTGCAAATGGAATACCTATAATGGTGATGGCAAAAATGAACGCAAAAACCAAATGTGTGATACTAATCCAAAAACCGCCAAGCAAAATCCACACGATATTCATAATTATATTCAGCAAACTGGAAGCCGAAGATTTGTCTTTTACTTCGGTGCCAAATGGCCATAAAGCCAATGCAGCAAATTTCAATGTTTGCACCCCAAATGGAATTCCAACAATGGTTATCATCATTAATAAACTGGCAATTAAATATTCTAATGCGATAAATATTCCGCCAAAAACAACCCAAATAAGATTCCCGATAAATTTCATACAATATTTTTTTAGATGATAAAAAAAGACCCGCAATTTGCGGGTCTTAATATAAACATAATTTTTTATTATTTCACTTCTTCAAAGTCAACATCTGTAACATCGTCGTCTTTCTTTTTTTGCTGACCACCATTCGGGTTATTAAAATTCATATCCTGAAAGTTTGGCCCTTGGGCACCACCAGCACCACCACCGGCAGCATTCTGAGCATTATAAATATCCTGAGATGCAGCTTGAAATACAGTATTTAATTCGGCAGTAGCAGCATCGATAGCGGCTAAGTCCTGACTTTTATGAGCTTCTTTGAGTTTTGCCAGAGCGGTTTCAATAGGAGCCTTTTTGTCGCCCGGAATTTTATCTCCATACTCTTTGAGTTGTTTTTCGGTTTGAAAAATCAGGCTGTCGGCAGCATTAACCTTGTCGATGCGTTCTTTGGCTTTACGGTCTTCTTCGGCATTTGCAGAGGCTTCGCGCTTCATTCGTTCAATTTCGTCCTGACTTAATCCAGATGATGCTTCTATTCTGATACTTTGGGTTTTTCCGGTACCTTTATCTTTGGCCGCAACATGCAAAATACCATTGGCATCTATATCGAAAATAACTTCGATTTGAGGTACACCGCGTTGTGCCGGTGGAATTCCATCGAGATGAAAACGACCAATCGTTTTATTATCTCTTGCCAAGGAGCGCTCGCCCTGTAAAACGTGTATTTCTACTGAAGGCTGATTATCGGCTGCGGTTGTAAATACTTCGGTTTTCTTAGATGGAATAGTTGTATTTGATTCTATCAATTTGGTCATAACCCCACCCATGGTTTCAATACCTAAAGAAAGCGGAGTAACATCAAGCAACAAAACATCTTTAACTTCGCCGGTAAGCACACCGCCCTGAATTGCAGCACCTACGGCCACAACTTCGTCGGGATTAACGCCTTTTGAAGGTACCTTTCCAAAAAATTCTTCCACAACTTTCTGAATTGCAGGAATACGTGTAGATCCACCGACCAAAATCACTTCATCTATATCAGAAGAGGTCATTCCGGCATCTCTAAGCGCCAAACGGCATGGTTCAATAGTAGCCTGAATTAACTTATCGGCTAATTGCTCAAATTTTGCTCTGCTAAGCGTGCGTACAAGGTGTTTTGGAATACCATCAACAGGCATAATATAAGGCAAATTAATCTCAGTAGAGCTAGAGCTGGAAAGCTCAATCTTAGCTTTTTCGGCAGCCTCTTTTAAACGCTGCAAAGCCATTGGGTCTCTACGTAAATCAATGTTTTCGTCTTTTTTAAATTCATCAGACAGCCAATCGATAATTACGTGGTCAAAATCGTCGCCACCCAGATGCGTATCACCATTAGTAGATTTTACTTCAAATACACCATCGCCCAATTCAAGAATGGAAATATCAAAAGTACCGCCGCCAAGGTCAAAAACGGCTACTTTCATATCGCGATCCTTTTTATCGAGCCCATAAGCCAATGAGGCCGCTGTTGGTTCGTTGATAATACGGCGTACCTTCAGGCCGGCTATTTCGCCTGCCTCTTTAGTTGCCTGACGCTGTGCATCGTTAAAATAGGCTGGTACGGTAATTACTGCTTCGGTAACTTCTTGTCCCAGATAATCTTCGGCAGTTTTTTTCATCTTTTGCAAAATGATAGCAGATATTTCTTGGGGAGTATATTTTCTATCGTCTATTTCAACTCTAGGTGTATTATTCTCTCCTTGAACAACTTTATAGGGCATTCTGGAAATTTCTTTACTTACGTTTCCAAAAGATTCACCCATAAAGCGTTTTATGGAGAAAACTGTTTTAGTTGGATTTGTAATTGCCTGACGTTTAGCAGGATCCCCAACTTTACGTTCACCATTTTCCAGAAATGCCACCATAGATGGCGTTGTTCTTTTTCCTTCGCTGTTTGGAATTACAACCGGCTCATTTCCTTCCATTACGGCAACGCATGAGTTTGTTGTACCTAAATCTATACCAATAATTTTTCCCATTGTTGTTTTTATATTAATGTTTTACTTATTCTGATTTTCTCAGAATAGGTCAATCATTATGCCAGCGTAGAAACAGTTTTATTGCAAAAGCAATTCAATCTATTTATAATCAATAATTTAATTGAAAATATATTTTTTATTGCAAAAGTATCATTTCCTTATACTGACAGATTTTTTAAAATTTTTCTGCAAATCTGTCAATAACAAAGGCCTAAAGCAAAGAATATCTGCCATTACTGCCGACAAATTGTCAGACTAATCTAGTCCGTAATACTTTCTCACAAGCCACTCTGCAGAAAGTAAAAATAAAATAATGAAAAACAAGTACTTAAAATGAATAACATCATCCACTTGCGACGTAGTTCTTATTATACTTTTCAGATTTTTCTTAAATAGTATACTATCTATTAACTGATTTCTACTTTCCCATGGAAGCAGAGCTCCTTTAGAACGAAACGACATTTGTTGCAAAAGTGCAACATCTGCTCTACTCTTTTTGCTTTCGAGTAAATTTTGCTCAACAAAAAAGGCACCTTCTTCTCGATATTTTTTCTCGTTTTGATAAACGGCCTCAAAAATAAAATTCTTTAATCCCGCAGAATCAGGCACAACTTTGGCTTGAAAAATGTTTTCTGCTACCGGAACAAAATTAATTACTTCTTTATTTATGCTCAGTTTTGGTGCAGTTTTCAGTTTGAGCGAATCGGGTACAAAAAACTGAAAAATAGCAGGCTCCCCCTCCGATGTAATGAGATTGTATTCCAGGTTTTCTTTATTCTCGTTTTGCTTAAGCATTAAGGATGCCACTTGATTAACAAACTCCTGAAAATTGGTTTTAGATGCATTTTGTTTATAATCTTCCATGGCCCATTTCCAAATTCCGGTGGCATTTAAAAAAACGGTTTTGGTTGATGGAACAAATTGCATTAAAACATCGTTGGTTTCAATACCTTTGTATAGCCTTTTTAAAAGGATATTTCCACCTAAAGGATATTTATACTCGGCATATTGAGTAATAAGTGGCGCCTTATTTTGTATTATATCCAGAAAAGCAGGCGAAATTTGAAGCAAACTCTGCGAACTTTCAGGAGTTGCATTCGAAAAATCCAGATTTCGGCTAATAAGTTTTGCATCTACCCCCCATTTTTGTTCGTTCAAAAGCTTAAACTGCGTGCGGGTACCAATAATTACAAGTTTTGGAATATCCCCAAAATTAAATTGAGCCGACAAACTTCGCCAATCAGCAGAAATATCCGGTAACTGATGCAGCACAACTGCATCGGGTACACTCGTCATTTTATAATTAGAGATAATTTGAGAAACAACAGTAAAATTCAGATTATCGCTTAAAATTCCATGTATTGCCGCCATATCAGGATGTGGAGCACTTCCGAGTATCAACCAATTGGTTTTCTTATCGATAACCTTTATGGCGATTTTTTGTTTATTATTGAGCACATTTGCCTCACCTTCGAGTACCTTCAATTCAAAATCGAATAACTGAAGACCAACTTCCTTAAATTCTAATTCAATCTCCTTTTCCCAGAAAAATGATGAATTATTAATTACAATCGGGAAAGACTGAAGCACTCGCCCATCCTTTTTTACTTCGAGTGTTGTTTTTTTCCCTTCTAAAAAATCAGCAGCAAGCTGCACTTTTAATGTGGCAGTGGTTTGCCAAAAAGCAGTTTGATTATAAAAAATACGATCAAAACCAATATCCGGACTTTTTAAATCGCCTCCAACCACAAGATTGATTATAGGAACCAAAGATTTTTCTGATAAATAAACCGGATTGCTCCCAAAATTGTGGTTTCCATCTGAAATAATCACTGCAGCCACCATGTTTTTTCCTGTTAAATAGCCCAAATACGGGAAAACAGCAGAAATATTCGTAAACTTTTGTTTAAACCCAATGGTCTCATTTTTTAAAATATCTTTTCCAAACGAAAATATATCGAACTCAATTTCTTTCTCATTTTTTAGCATATTAGTAAACTCGCTTACCGATGGCTGCGGATTATTATCCGGAAAATACATCTGCATTGACGCTGAATTATCAATAAATACCGGAACATAAGGTTTTTCTATTGTTCTAAAAACCTGTTCAATTAGCGGCTTTAAAAAAAGAAAAATCAGGAGTAAAAAAACCAAAGTTCGAAACAAAATCAGCACATAAAACCAGAATTTTGGAATCTGATTTTTTATCGGGCGATGATATAATCTCAAAATCAACCATAAACTAACAATTAATAATGGAATAGCCCAAAATATTGAAATTTGAAAATCGATTCCAAAATCGGTCATACTTTAATAATTAACGGTACATTTTTATATAATCATTACAAAGGCATAGCACCATTTACCATAATTACCTCACCTGTAATATAAGTAGATAAGTCAGAAGCTAGAAACAATGCTGTATTTGCTACATCTTCGGGCGTTCCGGCCCTTTTTAGCGGTATCGCTTTTACCCATTCTTCCTTAAGTTTTTGATCAAGGGCAGCAGTCATGTCGGTTTCAATATAGCCCGGTGCTATAGCATTGCAGCGAATATTGCGTGCCCCAATTTCTTTGGCAATAGATTTGGTAAAGCCAATAATTCCGGCTTTAGAAGCAGAATAAACAGATTGCCCTGCATTTCCGCCCACTCCAACCACCGATGTGAGATTTATAATACTACCGGCTCTTTTTTTAAGCATCGATGGAACAAAATTCTTGGTTGTATTAAATATAGATTTCAAGTTTACGGCCATAACTTGATCCCACTGCTCTTCCGAAATTCTTAAAATCAAATTATCAATAGATATTCCGGCATTATTGACTAAAATATCGGGAGCGCCGAATTCTTTAACAACTTGTTCGGAAAATTTTTTTACTTCGTCGAAATTACTAATATCAAATCCAAAAGCAATGGCATTTACACCCAATTTTTTTAGCTCAGACTCTAAACTACTCGTGTTCTCGTTTAATTTACTGGCTGTAAAAATTATATTTGCCCCGTGTTCGGCAAATTTTATGGCAATAGCTTTGCCAATTCCTCTCGAAGCACCTGTTACAACGGCCAATTTGTTTTCCAATAATTTCATAATCTGTCAGTTTTTTATTCAAAAATACAATGTTTTCTACACAAACATTTCACAATTATAAAAAAAATAAATAAATTCGTATCTGTAATACCGCCATATTGGTTTTTTTTTTATTAGATTTGTCGATATAATATAAATATAAATGCCTTCGAAAATAACATCAAAACTAATAGCAGAAATTCACGATAATCACGTAATTATTGCTTATCAGGGTATATTTGATAATTCGGTGCTTACAATATTAGCTCAAAATATTGAGAATAATGTGGATACTGATGAGAGACTAAAAAAGAAACTGTTCAAAATTTTTTTAGAAATGGCTCAGAATGTATCGCTATATTCCGAAGAAAGAAAAATGGTAGGAACTTCGGATATGGGCGAAGGCATATTTATTATCAAAGAATATGACGACCATTTTACCATAGCAACAGGAAATTTGTCGCCAACGGCATACGCAGAAATGGTAATTGAGCACATAGATAAAATAAATGCAATGAACCGGGAACAATTGCGGGAGTATAAAAGGGAGAGAAGAGCTTTGCCTCACGGGGCAAAAGGTGGAGCCAATATTGGGCTCATACAAATTGCACTTACCTCTGAAAACAAGATTAATTGCAGAATAGGCGAAAATCATGGGCAAAATGTTTTTCTGGCTTTAGCGACCCGAATAAATAAATAAATCTATAATGAATTTCCCTTTCCGACATATTATCATTATTATATTTTCAGGTATATTTTTCAATGCCTTTGGGCAGGAACATTATTTCAGATTCGAACATTTATCTAACGAGCAGGGGCTTTCGCAAAACTCCATAAGCTCCATTGTTCAAGACAACAAAGGATTTATCTGGATTGGCACTTACGATGGATTAAACAGATACGACGGACACAATATAAAGCTATTTAGAAACGACCCTAATCTGCCTTTTTCTATTGCCGATAATTATATAAAAACCATTATGGTTGACGAAGAAGGAAAAATTTGGGTAGGCACAAATAGCGAAGGAATTTCTGTATATTTTCCGCAAACAAATAATTTTAGAACTATCAGAAAAGATAAATTCAACCCCAATGGATTGAGCAATAACGAGATTAACGCTATTTTCATCGATTCGGATAAACAAATTTGGGTTGGAACCAACGATGGATTAAACCTTTTGAAAAAAGACCAGGAAGAAATTAGCGCCTACGAGGATAACGAAGAAAGCTTTATTGCACAGCAAAGTGGAATTCTGACAAAAGTATTTCAAAATTTTTTTCAC
Organism: Acetofilamentum sp.; assembly: GCA_020720625.1. Classification (GTDB taxonomy): domain Bacteria; phylum Bacteroidota; class Bacteroidia; order Bacteroidales; family DYOH01; genus DYOH01. The sequence continues at coordinate 51,373 of DYOH01000009.1, forward strand.
AATGCTTCCAATCCCAATACTATTGCGGGAAATAAAATATCCGATATCGCACAAGTTGATGATATCTCGCTTGCCATATCAACCGAAAATGGTATTTCTATTTACAACAAAACCGATGATAAGTTCTCGATTTTTTGGAACAAAAGCACACAAAAAATCTTTATGAACAAAAATAATTATTTCTATTTCGCATCCGAAAATAATTTATATTCAGCTTATTTCGATGGATATACATTATCGAAGCCCGAAATTATTATTCCCAACATAAAAGTTAAAGACATATTAGCCGACAATGAGGGTGTTATTTGGCTGGCAACCTCAGAAGGAATTATCTCGCTCAATGCAGAAAATAAAGCTGTTCGCAAAATATTAAATAATCCCCTAGATCCTAGCTCATTAACAGTTAACGATATTAACACCTTATTTTTCGACCGAACCCAGGTGCTTTGGGTTGGAACGGAACTGGGCGGCCTAAATAAATGGGATCCGGGTTCTACCGGAATTGAACTTTACAGAAAAAACCCATTCAGCACTAATAGCATTTCATCAAACATGATAAGATCCATTTATAAAGATAAACAAAATATCCTTTGGATTGGCACTGTTGATGGAGGATTAAACAAATGGGATCTGAATACAAATAAAATTAGCAGATTTTTACACAACCCAAAAGATAAATTCAGCCTCCCGCACAACCATGTAAGATGTATTTTCGAAGACGATAAAAATAATTTATGGATTGGCACCGACGGCAATGGTGCTTGCATTTTCGACAGAAAAACCGAAAAATTTATTCCAATAGAAATCGAAGGCCTTGAACCAGAAAACAAGCGAATTTGGCATATAGCTCAAGACCATAAAAAAGCTATTTGGCTGGCAAGTTTTGGCGGCGGATTAATAGAATACGATCCCATTACCAAAAAGTCTAAAATTTACAGGCGAAAAGCTGAGAAAAGCGGCAGTCTTACTGACAACCGCATTACCTTTGTATACGAAGATAATAGCAGAATACTTTGGGTAGGAACATTTGGCGGTGGATTGGAACGCTGGGACAGATATACCCAAACTTTTAAACATAATAAATACAGCAGAAAAGACCCTAAAACAATTAGTAACGACCGTATTTACACCATTTTCGAAGACTCGAAAAACACCATTTGGATTTCGACAAAGGCTGGCTTAAATAAGTATCTGCCTGAAAAAAACGAATTTATACGTTTCACTGAGGCCAACGGACTTCCCAATAATGTAATCATGGGAATTTTAGAAGACGCACATCGAAATCTTTGGCTTAGTACGAATAATGGCATTGCACGTTTCGATCTAAACGACTATTCTGTTGTAAATTACGACATGAATGATGGTTTGCAGAGTAATGAATTTTTGGTAGGAGCCTACTTTAAGGACCTTAGCGGAAAAATGTATTTCGGCGGAATTAACGGATTAAATGCCTTTTATCCGGAAAAATTACAATCGAACCAGTATGTACCCCAAATTGTTATTCTTAATTTAAAAATAAACAATAAAAATGCCGAAACAATAGTAAACTCGCCCCTTTTGCAAAATATTACCTATACAAAAGACATTACTTTAAATTACGAACAAAACGTTTTTTCGATTGAATTTGCCGCCATGCATTTCTCTCAACCTCAAAAAAACAAATACATGTACATGCTTTATCCTTTTGATAAAGAGTGGATTAATACAGATGCAAACCATAGAACCGCTACATATACCAACATAGAACCCGGAGAATATATTTTTAGGGTAATAGGATCAAACTCCGATGGCGTTTGGAACGAAGAAGGTGTATCGCTGGTAATTAAGATAAATCCACCGGTTTGGCAAACCTGGTGGTTTAGAACCATCGTAATATTAAGCGTATTGCTTGGCATTTTTTTTTGGTACTGGTCGCGTATTAATAGAATTAAAAATCAAAAGAAAAAACTAGAAGAAGAAGTAATTCTGCGCACCAAAGAAATTGCAGATAAAAATGATGAAATTACCAAGCAATCCAAAGAACTCGAAAAATTATCATGGGTAGCCAGCCAAACACAAAACGCCGTTATTATTATGTCGCCAACCGGCGAAATAGAATGGGTAAATGCAGGCTTTAAACGCATGTTTGGTTATAAGCTCGGCGAATGGATTAAGCACAAATCTTCGAATATTATGGGGCCTGAAACCAATGATATGGTGAAAGAACAATTTAGATTATGCACTGAAAAATCAAGACCGGTTACTTACGAACTTAAAGTGATGAAAAGAGATGGGTCTATTATGTTTGTTCAAGCAAATTTAGTACCCATACTAGATACTTCAAACAATGTAATAAAAATAATTGCAGTGGATTCTGATATTACGGATTTAAAAAAAGCTGAATCTGAAATTATTGCACAAAAAGAAGAATTAGAAGAACAAAAAGAACAGCTTGAACTGCAAAACAGACAAATTGCACAACAAAACGAAAACATAAAAGGCTCAATAAGATATGCACTTACGCTACAAACCAATATATTGCCACTTGAAGAACAAATACAGGATTTTTTTAATACTTTTATTCTATATCAGCCCAAAGACATAGTTTCCGGAGATTTATACTGGTATCATCATCATAAAGATACAGACGATCATTTTTTAGCTGTAATAGACTGCACCGGCCATGGAGTTCCGGGAGCATTTATGTCGCTTATCTCTAATAATCTGCTCAACGAAATTGTTATTCAAGACAAAATTCTTGTGCCTGCCGATATCTTATTTCAAATTGACCGACGATTAACCAAATTTTTGAAACAAGACAAGAACGACAATACAGATGGTATGGATATTGCACTAACTAAAATCAAAATAAACCAAAAAATACTTAATGTAACTTTTGCCGGATCTAAAAGACCTGCCATTATTTACAGAAAAGTAACAAATAATACAGAAATTATTAAAAGCAGCAGAAAAGCAATTGGCGGATTAATTGGAAAAAATCCGGAAAGTGAATTTTTAAATATAAATTTTTTGTTAAATCAAGGAGATATATTATTTTTAACCTCTGATGGATTTGCTGACCAAAACGACAAGGACAGAAAAAAATTCGGTTCGACAAAGTTGATACAAGTTTTCGAAGAAAACGCTTCTGAATCAATGGAATACCAAAAAGAAGCACTTCTAAAAAAACTAGAAAATCACATGCAAGGAACAGAACAAAGAGACGACATTACAATAATTGGATTAAAACCCAAATGAAAATAAGTTATAGATACATAGCCGTTTTAATAGTATTATTTCTCTTCAACAGCAAACAAATGCTGGGGCAGGCAATGTCGCAAGATAAAATCAAATCCATTTACATACTTAATTTTGCACGATACGTTGAATGGCCAAATGCTCAAAATCAAAAAGAAATTTCTATTGGAATTGTTGGTAATGAAAACATTTTCAACGAATTATTAATCCAAACAAAAAATAATGAAATAAACGGTTTGCCGATAAAAGTAATCTATTTTAAAAAAATTAAAGGGCTTACAAAGGTAAATGTGCTATACATCGACAATAAATTGAACGACTACGTAGTAGATGTAGTAGAAACCGTGCAAAAGCAATCTACACTTTTGGTTACAGACAGATACGAAAACCCTGACCATATTATGGTTAACATTTTGCCTTTGGATATTGGCAAAAAGCGCTACGAACTAAACAAAGCTAATTTTACCAAAGCCAAACTAAAAGCTACCAACCAATTACTGCTTCACGGAGGCACAAGCGACGATATAAAGCTTATTTATACTGAAATAGAAAATGAATTAAAAGAAAAAGAAACTCGCGTACAGGAACAAACCAAAATACTTGACGAAAAAATAAAAGAAAACGATAACCAGAAAAAAGCCATTGCTGAACAACAAAGAAAAATAGACGAACAAAAAAAGGAACTATCTACTTTACTACTTGAATTAAAAGTTCAGAAGGATGCCTTAGACAAAAATGAGCTTATTTTGTTAGAGCAACAAAATAATATGGAAGTACAAACCAAAGCGCTCGACGACCAAAACAAGGCCATTCAAGAACAAACATTAAGGCTTGAAGAACAGAAAGAAAAAGCAAATAAGCAAGAAAAAGCCATTGAAATAAAAACTAAGGAAGTTAGCGAAATTCAGAAAAAAATTGAAGCTCAGAAAAAAATCTTACGACAACAAGATGCCCTTATTCAAACCCAAAAAGGTATTCTCATCATTATTATAGCTTTTTTAGCCCTCTTGCTGCTTCTCGCATTTTTTATTTGGCGTGGTTATAGAATAAAACAAAAAATAAACAAACAACTCGAAGAGAAAAACATTGCCATTAACCAGCAAAAAGAAGAAATTCTTGCGCAAAGTAAGCAGCTTGAGATTATTAACCAGGAATTAGAAAAATTATCGATTGTAGCCAGTAAAACAGAAAATGCAGTTACCATTATGGATGCCCAAGGAAATCTGGAGTGGGTAAATGCCGGTTTTACAAGACTTTATGGATATACACTGCAATTACTTACTAACGAAAAAGGGCTGAACATTATAAATATTAGTTCGAATCCGAATATTCGCAAGATTATTTATAATTGCACTCACAACAAAAAAACCGAATTATACGAATCTCAGAATTATACCAGGCAAGGAGAAACCATTTGGGTACAAACCACCCTTACTCCCATCCTGGACGACGATGAAAATGTAGTGAAACTAGTAGCTATTGAAACCGACATAAGACAATTAAAAGAAGCAGAAGAAGCTAACAGGCGATATAGCACACAAATATCCCGTCAGGCAGAGGAACTTCAGCTAAAAAACGAGCAGCTCGAAAAGCTTTCGATTGTAGCTAGTGAAACAGACAATGCCATTACTATTATGAACGGAATAGGAAATATTGAATGGATTAATGAAGGATTTACAAGACTGTTTGGATACAATTTGGACGAGTATCTGAGTCAGAAAAAAAATATTGTTTCGGCAGATACACCCGAAGAAACCAAAATATTGATACATAGCTGCATTAGAGAAAAACAAACGGCTAGTTTTCAGTCGAAGCTTAAAACAAGGCATGGCAAATATTTGTGGGTACAAACTACCCTAACCCCATTGATCGACAAAACAGGAGGCGTTTACAAACTTATTGCCATTGACACCGATATCAGCAAATTAAAAGAAGCCGAACAGGAGATAAGGCAGCAACACGAAGAAATTTTGCAGCAAAAAGAAACACTATTGCTGCAAAATGAAGAGATTCAGGCGCAAAGAGATAAAGTTGAACAACAAAACAAACATATAAGGGGAAGCATAAATTACGCTCTTACTATTCAAAGGGCAATGCTACCATTATTGGATATTACAAATCAATACTTTAAATCCTTTATTATTTATCGGCCAAAAGATATTGTCTCGGGCGATTTTTATTGGTTTTTTCATAAAGATGAAACCACGAGAACCTTGGCTGCAGTTGTTGATTGCACTGGCCACGGTGTTCCGGGGGCTTTTATGAGCATGATAGGTAGCCGCATTTTGAGCGAAATTGTGGCCGAAAGTAAACTTATCCGACCCAGCCAAATTTTAGAAGAATTAAACATCAGAATTAAAAAAGCACTTAAGCAATCGCAAACCGAAAATAACGACGGCATGGATGTGTCATTGGTTTGTTTGTCGAAAATTGACGAACATAAAACACGGGTGGTATTCTCCGGTGCTAAAAGACCATTATTCTTTTTCCGCAAAAGCGATAGTGAAATGGATATGATTAAAGGTGATCGAAAATCTATTGGTGGCTCAAGGTTAAAAAGGGTTGAGATTCCATTTACCGACAAAGAATTGTTTTTCGAAAAAGGCGATATGATATATCTTTTTTCTGATGGCATTATTGACCAAAACGATTTTGACAGGAAAAAATTTGGTTCCCCCCAATTTATAGAACTTATTAACCAGGTAGCTAAGGAAAGTCTCGAATACCAACAGGAAATTATTACCCAGGCGCTCGACAAGCACCAAGGAAAAGAAGAGCAGCGCGACGACATTACCGTTTGGGGTATTCAGACTTAAATTGTGCCACCCAGGAACAAACTTAGCCAATACCATATTTCATCCAAGTGTATTTAGGATAAAGATAATGCTACATTTTAGCGCAACACGATTAGGTTAAAATATAAGCCCTTCTCACACATAAAAAAAAAGCTGTATGACAAGTCAAACAGCTTTTTTTAGTAATGAAAAAATATTCATTAAACTCTTCTTTCTTTAATACGGGCTTTCTTACCGGTAAGTTTTCTAAAATAGTAAATACGTGCTCTACGTACTTTACCGTTTTTATTTATCACAATACTTTCCACGAAAGGTGAATGTACTGGGATAACACGCTCTACTCCAACATTACCAGACATTTTACGCACGGTAAAAGTTTCGGTGGCTCCTTCGCCTTTTCTTTGTATAACTACCCCACGGAATGCTTGCACGCGTTCTTTGTTTCCCTCCTTAATTTTGTAATTAACAGTTACTGTATCACCTGCTTTAAAATCCGGGATTTGGTTTTGTGCTAAAAATTCGTTTTGTGCAACTTTTATTAGGTCCATCCTTATATCGATTTAATAATTCATGAATTCTCTAACGAGCCGCAATATTACAACTTTTTTTTCAAATTACGAATTAAAATTTTACTTTTTTTTATTGTTGCGTAAATGCATAAGTCAATATATTGGCTCCCATCTTTAGTGCTTCTATTCTCTTCGATTCAGGATCGTTGTGTACGGCTTCATCCTCCCAACCATCGCCCAAATCGGATTCGTATGTGTATAAAACAGCCAATCTGCCCTGAAGAAATATGCCAAAGGCCTGTGCAGGTTTTCCGTCGTGCTCATGTATTTTTGGTAGTCCATTCGTAAAGGAATAAAACGCATGAAAAATGGGAAAATCAGGAGGAAGCTCAGCGAAATTCTCCTCCGGAAACACTTTTTTCATCTCGCGTCTGATAAACTCATCGAGCCCATAATTATCATCAATATGTAAAAAACCGCCTGCAAGAAGATAGTTTCTCAGATTTGATACGTCTTGCTCATCAAAGTACACATTTCCATGCCCGGTAAGGTGTAAAAACGGGTAATTAAAAAGCTGGGCGCTCCCCAGCTCCACCTCTGCAATCTCAGGATGAATATTGGTGGCAAGGTGTTGATTGCAATATTTTACCAAATTTGGTAAAGATGTTGGATTGGCATACCAATCTCCACCACCTTTATATTTCGCCAAAGCTATCCGGTAGTCGAAAGTTTGAGCATTCATTTGTATACCCGACAATATGCTTATCCACAAAAAAAATAGAACTCTCATTAGTATTGATTTTTGGTTGCTACTGCTGCGCAGGCCACAAGGGCCGCTGTTTCTGTCCGTAATCTCGAAATTCCAAGACTTACCGGCTTAAATCCGTTTTCCATAGCTGTGTTTATTTCGGAAATATCAAATCCACCTTCGGGGCCGATAATAACAAGTAATGACGAATCTTTAGGTATTTCATCAAAAAAATACTTTTTCGGCAAATCAAGACAATGGGCTATGAATTTATTTTCGCATTTTTTGTGCTGATTTAAAAAATCAGAAAAAGAAATTAGCTCGTTTAACTGTGGATGATAGGCCTTATAAGATTGTTTCATGGCCGCTTCGAGCACTTTATTGTAGCGCTCCATATTTATTTTAGTTCTTTCGGAATACTTTGTAATAAGAGGTGTTATTTCATCTATCCCAATTTCTGTTGCTTTTTCAAGAAACCACTCAAATCTTTCGTTGGCCTTGGTTGGAGCTACAGCAATATGCAAAGAATACGATTTCTTGTTGTATTGTTCAAATTCCTTTTCAATTTCGAGAACTGTTCTCTTCGAATTATCATCAATTATCTTGCATTCAAATAAACTACCTTTTCCATTTGTTACATGCACATTTTCGCCTTTTTGCAAACGTAGTACTCTAGTGCAATGCTTAGATTCTGTTTCAGGCAAACTTATTAATTTGCCATTTATATCGGGTAAATAAAACCAATGCATAATTATAATTGTACACCTAAAACCAAAATATCATCAATTTGTTTGAATTTATCGGCCTGCCATAATTTCAGCTCCTGATTTAGTTTTTGCTTTTGCGTTTCTAAAGGATGAACAGAAATTGAAACTAAAAAATCGCGATAGGCAGATTTAAAATATTTTCGGCCTTTTACGCCACCTACCTGATCCTGAAAACCATCTGTTGATAAATAAAGTTTATCTCCTGCCGAAAAAGTTTTTGTAGTAGAAACAAATGGCTCTTCGTTTCTCGATATTGCCACTGGCATGCGCTGTGAATCAATAATCTCAATATTTCTACCCGAAATAAGGTAGGCATCGTTGTGAGCACCGCTAAATTCTAATTTAAATTCTTTTTTGTAAATTTTAACCAAAGAAATATCCAATCCATCTTTATTATCTGCAATAGATTTTTGCCCAAGTGAACTCTTTAATTTTGAACGTAATAGATTTAAAATATTGCCTAAATTTTGTTGATGTATGCTATCCATGTTGATTATTTCGTTGAGCAATGAAATACTTAATACACTCATAAAAGACCCGGAAACTCCATGCCCTGTTGAGTCTGCAACAGCAAGATATATATATTCCTGATGCTGATAAACCCAGTAAAAATCGCCACTTACAATATCGCGCGGAATATTGAGCACAAAAAAATCAGAAAATATAGCTCCAAGTGTATCATCTGAAGGCATAAGCGCCTTTTGAATCCTGCTGGCATAATTTATACTATCGGTTATAAAAGTTTGCCTATCCTCTAATATTTTATATTGAATTTCAAGTAAATTATTTATATTCTGCAAATTGTTTGCCTGCACTTCGAGTTCCACACTTTGCTCTTTTAATGCTTTATTCTTCTCCTCAATAAGCTGATTTGTTTGTGTTAATTGATTATTTATACGATTCATTTTCTTTCTGTTTCGGTTAAATAATACCAAGGCCACAAAGCCTATCAAAATTAATATGACCAAAAAAGCGGAGATAAATGTAATTCGTTTTTTATACAATTCTTCTATCCGTAAATCGCGTTGCAATAATTCAATTTCCGATTGTTTTTTTAGCTGCTCCTTGCTAAATTCAATACTTGCAATTTGCTTGGAAACTTGCTCACTATAGAGCGAGTCTTTATAATTATTCACCAATTGCTCATAAGAATAAGCGCGCTGATAATCTTTTAACGAACTAAAAACTTGTGCCAACTGCTCGCATGAGCGCATGGTTCTTAAATTGGAACGAACAACACGTGCGACATTTAAACTAATTGTGGCATAGTGTAAAGCACTGTCGAGCATATCTTTTTCTAAATAGAGTATAGAAAGCTGATTGCAATAATCGGAGTATAAATCCTTATCTGCTTCAAAATTGCTATATTTTTGCGCAAGCTTATAGTATTCCATGGCCTTGGAGTAAGAATTTTTCTCCAACTCAACATCGCCCAAATACTTATAGGTAACTCCAATTTTTTCAAAATCACTTGCTTGCTCTCTTAATTCCAGTGTTTTTTCCAAAAAAAACCGGGCACTATCAAATTTATTTAAAAGCAAATAAGATCGCCCAAGGTTTTGATAGGCATATCCCAATAAGTCTTCATTTTTTAATTTTGATGCAATAGGTAAAACCATTTGCAAGTATTGCACTGATAATTCAGGTTTCTCCTGATAGAGATATAGGTTGGCAAAATTATTATATGCATATCCCAATTGATCTTCGTAGCCAAAATCCATTGCTAAATCTACCGAATTTTGATAATTTTCTAAGGCTTGGGTATAAACACCCATATTGCGGTACAAAACACCTATAAAGCTATATGATTTGGTTAACTCGTAAGAAAAATTGTTTTTTGTTGAAATATCAATGGCTTCCTGGATATATTTTAATGCCTCACGTGGTTCAGAATTGCGCAAGCTCCATCCTATTTTATTGAGTGTTTTTGCTTTTGTTTCACCCTCTTGCTTTGGAAGCAAGTTGATGAGAGAATCTGTTTCTTGTGCCCTTAATGACAAAACACAAAAAATAAACACAACAAAATAAAGCAAGTATTTCTGCATATATGTAATCAGATTAAATCCGAAAATTCTTATTCGCTTAACTTCAATGGAAGATTGAATCAAATATAATATAAATTTGCAAATTAACTAAATGTATAGGCAAAGAAAAAATAGAATCCATTAATTTCACAAAAAATTAATTTTGCCGGAAGAATTAACTACTTTTGCACAAATAAAAAAAATATGTCGGTACACAGCGATATTAAAAAAATTACCACCCATGTGCTTCAAAATATGAAGTTTAATGGCGAAAAAATAAGTATGCTTACGGCTTACGATTATTCATTAGCCCGTATTTTAGACCAATCCGGAATAGATGTAATTCTGGTAGGCGATTCGGCATCCAACGTAATGGCCGGATTTGAAACTACTTTGCCTATTACGCTTGATATGATGATTTATCATGCAAGCTCTGTGGTTAGAGCGGTAGACAGGGCCTTGGTGGTGGTAGATATGCCTTTTGGTACCTATCAGGGAAATTCAAAACTTGCACTTTCTTCGGCCATTCGTATTATGAAGGAGACCGGGGCAAGTGCAGTAAAACTTGAAGGGGGTAGCGAAATTGTAGAATCGGTGCAACGAATTCTTTCGGCGGGTATACCCGTAATGGGACATTTGGGACTAACACCTCAATCTATTCATAAATTTGGCACTTATGTAGTTAGAGCCAAGGAAGACGAAGAAGCAGAAAAACTTATCAGCGATGCTTGTTTGCTTCAGGAAACCGGAGCATTTGCTATTGTTATCGAGAAAGTTCCGGCTCAGTTGGCTCAAAAAGTAGCAGAAAAACTTAAAATCCCAATTATTGGCATTGGTGCAGGTGCTTTTGTCGACGGCCAGGTGCTCGTTTTGCATGATATGCTGGGAATTACTCAAGAATTTTCGCCTCGTTTTTTGCGAAGATACCACAATTTGAGCGAAGAAATATTAATTGCCGTTAAACAATATATTACAGACGTTAAAAATCAGGATTTTCCGAATGAAAAAGAACAATACTAATTTAGAAATTTTATTTGAAGATAACCACATTATTGCTGTAAATAAGCCATGTGGCGAGCTTTCGCAAGGCGACAATACCGGCGACGAATCAATGTTGCTTAAAGTGAAAGAATACATCAAGGAAAAATATGAAAAACCCGGAGATGTTTTTCTGGGATTAGTGCACAGGCTTGATAGACCCACGAGTGGAGTTTTGCTTTTCGCACGCACTTCTAAAGCTTTGGTGCGAATCAACCAAATGATGCAGGAAAAAGTGGATATGAAAAAAATTTACTGGGCGGTTGTAGACAAAATTCCTGTTGATTTAGAGAGCGAACTTACCCATTACATAATTAAAGACAGTAGTACAAACAAATCTAAAGCGCACGACAAAGAAGTGAAAGGCTCTAAAATTGCCAAACTTAAATACAGGTATATTGGCCGTACGGATAAATTTCACCTTCTCGAAATTGAATTAATAACCGGCAGACATCACCAAATCAGAGCTCAGCTGGCCAAAATTGGGCTTCATATAAAAGGCGACTTAAAATATGGTTTCCCACGCTCAAATGCTGATGGAAAAGGTATTCATTTGCATGCTAAAAGGCTGGAAATGATGCATCCGGTATTAAAAAAATGGATAATTATTGAAGCTCCTCTCCCAAAAGAAAATTTATGGAACGAGCTAAAAAACATTAAACCCGACAATTCATCTTTGAAATAGCATTTTTTTCTTAAAAAAGCTAATTCTTTTATCGAAACGATACAGAATTAGCTTTTCTTTTACATTATCTCAAACTTTGTGCTTATTGCATAAACAAATCTCCATCAACTGAGTATCTTTCTTTGAATGGAAAGAAAAAAGTAGATTCAATAGCTGCATTCTCATCACTATCCGAACCATGAACTGCATTAGCCTGAACAGATTCTGCAAATTGCCTTCTAATGGTGCCCTCGGCGGCTTGAGCCGGATTGGTGCTGCCAATTAGCCTGCGATAGTCTTCTACGGCATTCACTTTTTCTAAAATTGCAGCTACTACTGGTCCCGACGACATAAAATCTACTAATTCGCCATAAAATGGCCTTTCTTTGTGAACAGCATAAAAGGCTTCGGCTTCGCTTTTACTTAGTAAAACCATTTTCATGGCAGCAATCCTAAACCCATCTTTTATAATTTGGTCTAAAATTGCACCGGTATAACCTTTTGCCACTGCACGCGGCTTTATCATTGTAAATGTAAAATTACCCATAAAGTATTTTTTTTTAATTTTGGCTCCAAAATAAATAATAATAATTGTTTATTGCAATTCAATCTAAATATAATTAACTAAGAAATTTTTTTGTATTAATCATACCAAGAAACTAATTTTTTCGTACTAAATTTATTGAATTCAAAATTTAGTTTTTTTTTTGAAACTGTGGGCGACAAATTTTCTCAATAACAGAAATTTATGCTCAAATTTGACGACAACTCAAAATAATTTCTAAAATTAATCAAATGAAAAATAAGAAATACATTTTCATAATCATTATTCTGGGACTTACATTCCTGCAATCGACAAATATTTTTGCGCAAAGAACCGTTTTTCGAACCGACCCGGAACAGTTTATCAACGACTTTTTCTCTTTTGCCAAAGAAAGTGGAAAAGAGGGGCTTAACATTTTCAACGACTTTAAAAATCGCTGGGATAGTCTGTATTTCGAAGAATCAGACCGAAAACAGATTGTTCAATCACTGAACGCAATTCTGAAAAAAAACGGTCAGATGAGCCCTCATATCGAAAATTATCTAAAAACGCTTTATGCCTTTCATCAAATCCAACATCCGATCGAAAGTTATCGTGAATGGGCAGATGGCAACGAAAAAATCCTGCAAAAATATCCCATTGCGCACATCAATATTTTCCTTACAAATTCGTATAATTTACTTACTAAAAATATATTAGACGAAAAAGGACACAAAATATGGACACATAGCGCTAGTTTTGTCTTTGTAAACAAGCAAAATAAACTCCAGGCTCATTTTGAGCAGGGCATGCTAATTGGAAAAATTCAGGAAGACTCTACTTTTATCTTAGACACCCAAGGCGATTATTTGCTCATGGAAAACGTTTGGGAAGGAGTTGGTGGAAAAATTACCTGGCAAAAGGCCGGATTTGAACCCGATATGCGATATGCAACACTTACAAAATATGAAATTAAGCTTAATGGCAGTACTTTCGAAGCCGAAAAAGTAAATCTTACCGATAATTATTTTGGCTTAGCAGGCATAGATGGTAAACTGGAAGATAAAATCAGCCCATTGAAATATCCGATGAAAAGTACTTATCCTCAGTTTGTTTCCTATAACGATGATTTAAAAATCAGCAATATTTTCGAAATGCTTAATTTTCAGGGCGGTTTTTCTTCAAGAGGCAGAAAAGCCTACATTTTTGTAGATAAAGCAGCAAAAGCCGATATGTGGGTTACCAAAAATAAAGAAATTATCGGCCATCTGCGTTCTAAAAGCTTTGTACTTGATTCGGCAACCATTAGCTCACAATTAAGCTCACTTGAGATTAAGGCAGATACGTCTAGTGTTTTTCATCCGGGCATTAGTTTTACAATGCTCATTCCTTCGCCCGAAGAAGCTTCTGTAACATTCTTTAGAAGCACTGAAGGAATGGCGTCGGCTCCTTTTTACGATAATAATCATTTACTGGATATTTATGCTGATATTGCATTGTGGTTTCCTTTTAAAAATGAACTTAGTTTTAAAAATGGCGTAAGCAACAGCAATGGTGAAGTTTATTATCGTTCGCTCAATTTTTTTGATCCCAACGACCCACTATTAAAAGGATTGTATCCAAAACACCCGGTTTTTATGCTCAACGAATTTGGTGGCAACGAATTTGAAGCACGCGAATTTGCCAGATTTCTGCAAAAACCTGTAGACCAAGTTGTTTTTATGCTTTTAGAACTTTCGTTCAAGGGCATTATCGAATTTGATTTGGAAACGAAAAAAGCAGTATTATTGCCCCGGTTTTATACCTATCTCGAAGCTTTACGCGGGAAAAAAGACTACGACAATATGCAAATGGTTTCTAACCCCAAAGGAATTAGTAGCGGCGCTATATACGATTTAAATAAAGGTAGCCTAAAACTTAATGCCTTGCAGCCAATACCATTAAGCAATAAGCAACAGGTAATTGTAAAACCCGATAGCAATTCTATTACACTAAATAAAGGCAGAGACTTTTCTTTTGATGGAACTTTTTCTATTGGATACTTTTTGTTTAAAGGTAAAGATTTTAGTTTCTTCTACGATGATTTTAAAATCAACCTTGATAGCGTTGATTACATGCAAATATATGTACCCAACGAAAAAGCAGACTCTCTTCAAAGAAGAGTGAATCAGGTTTTAAACAAAATCGAAAAAATCAGGGGAGATATTTTAATCGACGACCCCGGAAACAAATCAGGCTTGCAAGATTTTACTGATTATCCTATTCTTACGACCTACGATACATCTTATGTATATTACGACCAAGTAGTTCAGCCGGCAGGTATTTACAACCGCGAAGAATTCTTTTTTATGGTTTATCCTTTTAAAATTGATAGCTTAGGCAGTTTTACCACCAAAGGTTTTAATCTATTAGGCGAATTTCATTCAGACTCTATTTTCCCTGTATTTAAAAATGTAGATTTAGTTATTCAGCCAGATTTAAGTTTAGGATTTAACAAACCATCAAGTGAAAAAGGAGATTCTTTATATGGGGGTAAAGCTTTATTTTTCAACGAAATAGTATTAAACTCCTTAGGATTAAACGCCCGGGGTACCATTCAATATCTTACCAGCAAAACTACCTCATCGCAATTTCAGTTTTACCCGGATTCCATGATTACCAAAGCAAGCAATTTCGAAATTATCAAGCAAACCGTTGGATATCAATTCCCAAGCTTACTAACAGATAGCATTTACATACAATGGTACCCTAAATCCGACAGTTTGTGGGCAAACAATGCAAACATAATAAAACAAAAATTTCCAATCCTTGTTTTTGATGAGAAAACTAATTTTGGTGGAAAATTACTATTGCAGCCCAATGGATTAAAAGGAAGCGGAGCCGTTGAAGTGAACAACGGACGACTTAGTTCCGAAAAATTCAAATTCAAATCGGATGCTTTCACGGCCGATACTGCCGACTTTGTTTTAAAAATGGATATTCAGCCTGGTGAAGAAGAATTTAGCTTAGCCAAAGAACCCGATTTTGAAACCAAAAATGTTTTCGCCGAAATTGATATGAAACAAAGAATTGGAAAACTCAAATCTAATGGGGCAGAATCTTATATCTTCTTTCCACAGAATATGTTTTTATGCTATATGTCGGAAATGATTTGGTATATGGACAAAAAGCTGCTCGATTTAAGTTCAGCCAAACCCGAAGAAGATTCTACTAGCGTTGAAGCCCTTTCTGCTCGTTTTGTTTCTACAAATCCGAAACAAGATTCGCTCGAATTTTTTGCACGCTCATCGAGTTTCGATGCCATGAAAAAAGAAATTTGGGCCAAAGGGGTAGATAGTATACCGGTAGCTAATGCAAGTATTTACACATCCGACGGAAATGTATACATCGAAAAGAAAGCCAAAATTAAAACCCTCGATAATACTAAAATTAAAACAGAAAAATTCGAATTCTTTAATGCCACTGCAACGATCGAAGGAAAATTCAGCTTCTTTGGCTCGGGTTTTTATAATTTTATCGACGAAATAGATAGCATTCAGATGCTAGCTTTTAACGACATTAAAGTAGA
Organism: Acetofilamentum sp.; assembly: GCA_020720625.1. Classification (GTDB taxonomy): domain Bacteria; phylum Bacteroidota; class Bacteroidia; order Bacteroidales; family DYOH01; genus DYOH01. The sequence continues at coordinate 67,246 of DYOH01000009.1, forward strand.
TTCTGCTAAAAATGTTGTGGCAAACGGACAAATTGCCCGTGAGCAAAAATTTAAACTGAGCCCGGTTTACGATTATTATGGTAAAATTATTATCAATACCTTCGACTCGATTCCTTTCTTCAACGGTCATTTTAAAATAGTGCACCAATGCGACAAGCTAAAAGTTAATCCAATTGCCATGCAATATATTCCCATGGCCGCATTTATAAACCCCGATTCTATTTATATCCCGATAACTGATATTAACCACGAAAATGCTCCTTATGCTGCCACTTTGGTTACGATTGATTCCACTCATGTATATAGTGCATTCTTAAATGATATTAAATGGTGGAGCGACCAACCTATCATGAAAGCTGATCAAATGCTGTATTATAACAAAACTTTATCGCAATTTAACTTATCGAATCCGGAAAAGCTCAAAAATCCTGAACTAAGGGGAAATTTTGTTTCGCTAAACAAAAATTACTGCAATATTTATAGTCAGGGCGATATTGATTTAGGCCTTGATTATGGTCAAATGAAAATTAATGCTGCCGGCGAATTATTTCATGCAATTGAGCAAAACAGAATGAGTATAAATTTAAGCTTTGGTCTTAATTTTTATTTTCATCAGCCAAGTTTGGATGCAATTTATAACACTTTTCAACAAGAGCCTACATTGCAAGCTATTGATTTAACATCCTTGGGGGTACAACAGCAGTTAAAACAGCTTACCAACGATAATGTGCTGCAAGGTATGTTCTCAGAACTTAGCTCCACAGGCGCCATTCAAACTGTGCCAAACGAGTTTGCCAAAACTTTGTTCTTTAGCGATGTAAAACTGGTTTGGAACAAAGAAACCCAGTCGTATGTTTCGGAGGGCCCTATTGGAATAGGTTTTATTGGTGGAAAACCTGTAAACAAAAAGGTGACTGGAATTATTGAAATGACCAAAAAGAAAAGCGGAAACTTACTCAATATTTATATTGAAGCTAGTCCCAATAAGTGGTACTTTTTTACATACTCAAGAAACGTGCTTAGAACTTTCTCTTCCGATGCTACCTACAATACTACAATTGCGAACCTCGAAGGAAAGGAGAATATTATGCCTGTGGAGCGGAATCAAACTCCATTTTCGTTTTTAACTTCGAGCGAAAGAATAAAAAGTAAATTCCTTTACCGAATAATGCAGGGCGAATTGGAAGAAGAAGAAGAAGAGGAAGAAATGGAAGAATAATGAAAAAATAAAAGCGCAAGAGCCAAATAATTTTGCTCTTGCGCTTTTTGACGCTCAGATTAGTTCAATTGAACTTGCTGGCAACCAGGCTATTTTACCATCTGCTAACCTTATCTCAACCCAATCTTGACGTATGGAGGTAATCTCAACCTTTACTCCCTCGGTTAAGGTAAAAATGAGTACCCCTATTTTATCGGGCGAACTAAAGGCTTCGGTATTTGTTTTCATTACTATGGCTGTTTTATGCATAAGCACTTGCTGCCTTGCCGAATATCCAGCCCAAAAAGTGATTCCAAAAAAAACAATCATAAAAACGGACAATGCAAACGACCATTTGCGAATAGACATGGAAGCTGAAAACACAAAAATGATAGCAAAAACAATCATCAGCATAAAAAATATGATGCTTAGTGTGGTCCATGTTCCAATTCCAAAAAAATTTCGGAAATAAGCAAAAAAGACATGAAGAAAAAACTCGGGCAATGGTTCTACCTTTTGTTTTACCAGCAAATTAGACTTTTCTAAATTAAACTCAATGTTTCTGTCGTTGGGTGCCAATAATTTGGCTTTCTCGAAATACAAAATAGATTTTGCTACCGAATTAGTTCTGTAATAAGCATTTCCTAAATTATAATATAACTCCGATGCTTCGTATCCTTGAGATAATATACGCTCATACAATTCAATTGCAATTGCATAATTGCCGTTTCTATAGGCTAGATTGGCCTCCTCAAAAATACTTTGATTGCTTTGTGCATTCATTGCAAAAATCAGAAACAATAAAATATTGCTAATAAGCCATTTACGCCATGAATTAGTAATTTGATTTAATCTCATTTTTTTATAATTTTTTGTCCAATTGGTCAATAATCTCTGAAGCCGTTTTATAAATATCTGTAAAACTATCGTTTACCTGCGCAGGTGCATAACGGGCAAATTCGCATTTATCAATTAACTGCATATAGTTCTCAACTATGGAATTGTCGATATTCTTTTGCGCTAATCTCTCTTTTAAATAATCCCGCTTTATATCAGAAGTAGGAATGCTTAACTTATCGGCCAAAAATCCAACCAAAGCCTGATTAATTGCCGCATAAAACGGCTCTTTTTTATCGCTGTTAATAAGCAACTTAGCTTCCTTTAATCGTTTACGCGACACTTTTCCGGCCTTTTTAGTTCTCATTTTGGAAACATCAGCCATTTCTTTGGCTCTTTTTCGCAATAAAATAATGAGTATAAAAAATAGCGTAAAAGGTGCTCCAAGCAAAAGAAAATAATTAAGCGATGCGATAAAAAACTGATCTTTTAACTTAAAATCGGGCGCATTTTCTTTTATAAACAAAATATCCGAATTCAACACATCAACCTCCGATTTTACAACCCCTGTCTGATTAATTATGGCTGCCGGCTGCTCCTCGCCTTCTTCAACATAAACAGTATCTTCGGCCGTTTTTATGGTTTTGTAGCTTTTGCTTGCCACATCGAAATAGCTGAAAACTACTCCGGGAATAACGAAAGTGCCTGCACTTCGCGGAATAAGCAAATATTGAAATGTTTTGGTGCCCGATTGTCCACCCTCTGTAGATTTTATATTTTCGCTCACTTTGGGGTCAAATACTTCGAATTGTGACGGAAATTGTGGTTTTGGCTCGCTAAGTAAATTTAAATTTCCAACGCCGCTAATGGTAATGTCATATTTTATAGCATCATTGGCTTTGATTTTATTTTGGTCTATCTTTTTTTGCATTGAAAATTGCCCCACCGCACCGTTAAAAGCCTCCGGTTTGGGTAAAGGCAAATCTCTTACATCTACATTTATCTGATTAGAAACCAGTTTTAGCTCTCCGGCTGCCTGCATTCCAAAAAAAGAGGGACGCCCCTTCACAACATCCAACTCAAAAGCTTCTATATTTAGTTTGCCGGTTTTTTGCGGAAAAAGCAACACCTTTTTTATCACTGCAGCATTATATATTGCACCATTTACATTTTCTCTTTCCAGATTTATTTGATTGGGCGAAAATACATCCTGAACCCAAAATCCGGCAAATGCAGGCACTTTCAAATTATTTACATCAACCAGATTAACTCTGGTATAAAATTTAAGTGTGGCAATAATGCCTTCGCCTACATAGGCCTGACCTTTGGATAGCGAAATTGTAGCAAATACTTCTTTATTACCTTCGCCTGCTCCCGATGGCTGCCCTGGTTCTGTTTCATTTTCCGGAGCTTCGCCAATGGCCTCAATGGCAAGCTTGTTCGATTGTACCAATTTACCATCTACTTTTGCGGTAGCAGGCTCCAGATTATATTCGCCCTTCTTGCTTGCTACAGCATAAAAAACATAGCCAAATGAATACGATTGTTTCATCCTCCCGTTTACAATCTCCACACTACTAGATGTTTGAGTGCTTGGGCCTTGCACTGATAGTCCCTTGAAATCGGGAAATTGAACATCGCTCCCCTTGGCATTGAGCCGGTAAATTATCTGAAAACGTTCTCCAATCTGCACCACACGAGGTGCCGAAACTGTAAACTCAACATCCTGAGCCCATAATTGGTTTTGAAAAATAAAAAGCAAAATAATTGTCAGATTCTTATTCATGGATCTAATTTTTGTATTTTGTAAAACCGACCTTTCCGGTTCTATAAAGTATGGGCAAAATTACGTGAGGAGGCTAAAAATATGCACTAAACTATGTTAATTATTGTTAAGCAGTAGAATAAGGTCAAAATCATTGGATTTTACTATTAATAAGCAGAATAGATTATGTATGCTGCATATAATGGCTAGCTCCTTGATATATGATGCAGATTTTACAAAAAAAAATTGGAAAATGCCTTTGTAGGGCAAAAAATTACCTAAAAAAACAATATTTGAGTTCAGTCTAAAAAGATTGAAAAAATGATTATACCCCTGCCAGCGTT
>DYOH01000049.1 GCA_020720625.1 Acetofilamentum sp.
ATCTATTTTTTAATTTCAAATACAAAAGTCGAAAAATCTTGTTATTAAACACCTAAATAAATGACTAAAATCAGCAGAAAAAATGTCGATTGAGTATTTATAATTCGAATGAAACGCTTATGTTTGTCGTAAAATATTTCAAACGTTTTCTGAATTAAAATAACAGAGTTATGGATGTAAATAAAATAATGAATGACCTGGAGCGCAAGCACCCGGGTGAAGTTGAATACTTGCAGGCTGTGCACGAAGTATTAGAATCTATTGAGGAAGTGTATAATCAAAATCCTCAGTACGAAAAAGCTAAAATTATTGAGCGTCTTATTGAGCCCGACCGTATACTTACATTTAAGGTGCCCTGGGTTGACGACAATGGCGAAGTTAACGTAAATTTAGGTTACAGAGTACAATTTAATGGAGCTATTGGACCATACAAAGGTGGTTTGCGTTTTCACCCAAGTGTTAACCTTAGTATTCTTAAATTTTTAGGTTTTGAACAAATCTTTAAAAATGCACTAACCACTTTGCCAATGGGCGGAGGTAAAGGAGGATCAGACTTCAATCCAAAGGGAAAATCAGATAGCGAAATTATGCGTTTTTGCCAGGCTTTCATGCTTGAATTATGGAAAATTATCGGCCCCGAAACTGATGTACCTGCCGGTGATATTGGCGTTGGCGGAAAAGAAATTGGATTTATGTACGGTATGTACAAAAAACTTCAGCGTGAGCACACCGGCGTATTAACCGGAAAATCGCTTAACTGGGGTGGAAGCCTTGTTCGTCCGGAAGCTACCGGATTTGGTAACGTTTATTTTGCCAAAGAAATGTTGGCTACTAAAGGCGAAACTTTTCAAGGTAAAAAAGTGGCAGTTTCTGGTTTTGGAAACGTGGCCTGGGGCTCTGCCCAAAAAGTAACCGAATTAGGTGGTAAGGTAGTAACTTTATCCGGTCCCGATGGTTATGTGCATTTTGCAAACGGAATGACCGAAGAAATGATAGATTACATGCTGGAACTTCGCGCTACCAATAACGATATTATTGCTCCATTTGCCGAAGAATTCGATGGTGTTACATTCCATGCCGGAAAACGTCCTTGGGAAGTGAAAGTTGATGTAGCTTTACCTTGTGCTACACAAAATGAGTTAAACGGCGAAGATGCTAAAGCGTTGGTTGCTAATGGTGTTATTTGTGTTTCGGAGGGTGCCAATATGCCATCTACTCCAGAAGCTATAGAAGCATTCCATAAGGCAAAAATATTGTTCTCGCCTGGTAAAGCTTCTAATGCAGGTGGTGTGGCAACATCTGGTCTCGAAATGTCTCAAAATGCACTCAAAATGCATTGGTCTGCCGAAGAAGTTGACGAAAGACTGCATACAATCATGGTAAATATTCATGCTGCTTGTGTTAAGCATGGCACACGCGAAGATGGATACGTGGATTATGTAAAAGGTGCTAATGTGGCTGGCTTTATTAAGGTAGCCGATTCTATGTTAGATCAAGGTATTATATAATATACAGCAATATTACTGTTTATTTTTTCTCAGAGGGCTTTCAAATTTTGGAAGCTCTCTTTTTTATGCCCGTAAAGATTCTTACTTCCGATAATTGATATCTGTATGATTTTAACCAATTTGGTTTTTGTAATATTTACTCGTTTTTGCATATTTTTTTTTAAATTAGCCACCGAAAGGAAACTAAAATTCGATTACATTACTATATTTTGAGAAAATTTTCTAAATTGATGTTTTATCTATCGGTTTTTTGGAATGCCTGAAACCAATACCGGAAGATGATATTTCCGGAAATAGATATTAAGCCTTTTCATTTAGAAATTGTTGATAAAGTTCCGATATATCTTAGTAACGAACCTATAAGATTATGAGAAATAATACTTCGATTATCATTTTTTTGATAATTAATCTGTTTTTTGGTGCTAGCTGTAAGCAAAATTTAGAACCTAATTTTCAAACTCCGCTTCCAGACCAGCAAAATAAATTTTCCGACGGCACCTTGTGTAAAATTTACGCCTTAGGTTATAATAGAAATACCAAAGATTTAAAGCCTTTTTTTTCTGACGAGAATTCGAGAAATAAACTTATTGCCTTGCAAGTAGCTGCATCGCTACAGGATAGTTCTATTATACAGGATCTTATCAAGAATTTGTACGACAGTGATGATAAGGTAAGGATGGCTGCATCTTTTGCATTGGGTCAGCTCAACAATGCTTTAGCAGCTAAGGCTATTCGCGAAGTGCTCGATTTTGAATCAACTATTGATGTGAAGGCAGCCATGATGGCCGATTTGGGAAAATGCGGAAACGATATGGATTTAGACTATATTATGGAATTAGATATTCCACTTAACCAATTGCTTTTAATCGAAGGCCAAGGTAGGGCATTGGCAGCCTTTAGCCTTAGAAATATTCATTCGGCCAAATCTACACGATTTGTAATTAATAGATTAGATCAGGATATTCCTGTGGAGATTAAAGATATATACTCACTTTATTTTACACGATTAAAAGCCGAATACTTGTCCGAATTTTTATTATCCCTAAAAAATACCTATAAAACAAGCTCAGATAATTCCAAAATGCATATAATCAAAGCTTTCTCATCAATAAAGAACGAAACATCACTTCGCTTTTTGAAACAAGAGTTAGAAGCCTTAAATGATTACCGCTTAAAAGTAACTGCATTGGGAGCTCTGGAAGGATTTAGCTACAACGAAATTAGCGAAATATTAATAAAAACTATTGAGAATGGCTCACAGCATGAAGCCGTAAAAGCATCTGAAGTGTTGCTAAAAATAAATCATGAAGCTGATCTTTCGGTATATTTCAATCTGGCTCAAAAAAATCTTAATACTAGGGTATCAGCAAATTTGATAAAAATATGCATGGATAAAAGCAAGGAAAAAAACAAATTTACGAGTGTTGTTACCGATATTTACGAGAGTCAGCAAAATTCGTATCATAAGTCATTTTATATAAAGGCTTTTTCTTCAGCAATAGAGGCCCATGCATTTGTGTCGAACGAGATATTTAATGCCGATGATGCCGTTGTGAAATCTGCAGCTATGGAAACATTTATTAATATGCGCTTACATTCCGATTTCGATTCGCTTTATTTTGTAAAGATGAATGAAGGCAAAGAAAATCTGAAACAAATATTTGCGCAGGTATTTAAAAAAGCTATTCAATCTGGCGATGCAGCTTTGGTTTCGATGGTTGCTGATTTATTTAGCAATACAGAGCTAAATATGCTTAGTGAGTATTCAAATACTTTTTTTCTGCAACAAGCTATTGAGGATTGCAAAATGCCCAGAGATATTGAAGCATATTTAAGCCTGATTAAGGCACTGAAAGCTAATAATATTGGATATTCCGTGCAAAATTTTGAGGATAATTATGCTTTACTTGATTGGAATTTCATACGGAAAATTCCTCGTGAGCAAAAAATGCTAATTAAAACCAATAAGGGCGATATTGAAATTCTTTTGTTAGTGGAGCAAGCTCCGGCCACAGTAGCTTATTTTATCAAGCAAAGTTTTCGGCAGTACTATCGCAATACTTTTATTCATAGGGTAGTTCCAAATTTTGTTGTACAAGGTGGCGATTTTAGGGGCGATGGTTGGGGTACAAGTGAGAACCTTATTCGTTCTGAGTTTTCTTCTGGAAATTATCTTGAAGGGACGCTCGGAATTGCCTCTGCCGGAAAAGATACTGAATCTACCCAATGGTTTGTTACAATGTCGGAAATGCCTCATTTGGATGGAAAATATACAATTTTTGCACAATTAACCAAAGGCATGGAAATTGTTCATAATTTAGAAATCGGAGATAAAATTTTAGATATTGAACTCTTGTAGTTTTTTTATTGCCGGAAATGCATTAATTTCAACGCCAAAGAATGAAACAAATGACCAAGGTTTTAACTTTTAGTAATCACAAAGGAGGTGTTGGCAAAACAACATCGGCAGCCAATGTTGGGGCAGGTTTAAGCTATCTTGAAAAGAGAGTTTTGCTGATTGATATGGATCCTCAATCAAATTTATCGCAAAGTTTGGGTGTGGAAAATCCGGAAATATCAATTTACGATTGTTTAAAGGGCGATTCGCCCCTTGTTCCGGTTAATATAAAACCGAATTTAGATCTTATGCCTTCTTCCCTGGATCTTTCGGGTGCTGAAATTGAATTAAGCACCGAACCTGGTAGGGAGTATATTTTACGCGAGCTTATTGAACCTTTGAAAGACAGATACGATTATATAATTATAGACTGTCCTCCATCTCTTGGCTTACTTACAATTAATTCGCTTGTAGCATCAAACGAGGTATATATACCATTGCAAGCTGAGTATCTGGCCATGAAAGGGCTAACGAAAATAACTGAGGTAATCGATAAAATTCAAAAAAGATTAAATAAAGACCTCAAACTTGGAGGCGTTTTCCTTACCCAATTCGATAGCCGGAAAATTCTTAATAGAGATGTGGCATCAACTATTATGGATTTTTTTGGAGAAAAGGTTTTTGCCACCAAAATTCGCGACAATGTGGCATTGGCAGAGGCACCTACAAAAGGGCTTGATATATTTAGGTACGATCCTAAATGTTTTGGAGCGCAGGATTATTTGGGACTTTGTTTGGAAATAATTGAAAAAGATAGCGACGATGAGTAAGAAGAAATTTAAAGGTGGACTCGATAGTTTACTTCAAAATACTTTACATCAGGAGAATAATCCTTTGGCCAAAACTGTAAGCATTGGATTAAAAAGCAGACCTAAAACGGAACATCAAAAAGAACTTGAAGCCAAAACCAATATAGACGAGAAAGCAGCGGCTAATCACAAGAAGAATAAAGAGGAGAAAGTGCCAGAAGTGAATGAAAAAAAACAGGATAATCAATCTGGTGAACAATTAAAAATGCAGTTGGAATTGTATAAGCAAGAATTGTTTTTGTGGAGAACGGGTAAATTGAACTTAGAAATATTTCAAGAGTCTTTAAAGAAAAGATGGCTAAAATTTAATGCATCCGATAATCAAATTGAACCTTTGTAAGGAAAAATAATGCGAAAAGTGGAGCCTTTTTCGGGCACTGAGTGCAAACTAATTTCGGCATTCATAATTACGCAAAAGGCCTTTACCAAAGCCAACCCAAGACCGGTACCACCCGTTGTTTTATTTGTAGGGTAGGCACTTTGTCGATATCTTTCGAAAATAAGCTTATGTTCTTCTTCATGTATACCAATACCAGTATCTTCTACAAATACTATTAGTTTCTCATTATGGATTTCAAATCCAAAACGAACAAAGCCTACACAGGTGTATCTTATGCCATTGCTAAGCAAATTGTTCAAAATTTGAAGAAATTTCGTTCTATCCGTTTGAAAAATCACTGTAGTTTTGGGAATACTCAGTTTTAGTTCAATATCATTTTTATTCTGATTCAGTTTGTACGACTGAAATACGCTTAAAGTTTCTATAAATAATGTATTTAGCTCAACATCAGCGTACTCCAATTCCATTTGTCCGGCATCAATCTTTGATAAATCGAGCACATCATTTATCAAATTCAGTAAATGCTGGCCGCTCGAATGTATAATATTCAGAATTTTTTTTTCTTTTTCCGGCTCAACTTTCTTTTCTTTTAAGATTTGCGTAAACCCAAGAACTGCATTCAAGGGAGTTCTTATTTCGTGCGACATATTGGCTAAAAATGCCGATTTTAGCCGATTACTCTCGTCGGCTTGCATACGAGCCACTTTTAGTTCATCCTGAAATTGGATTATCGGCGTAATATTTTCTACTAATGCCAAACCCCTTGCGGTTTTTTTTGAAGAATCTTTTACCAAAGAACTTTTTATTCTTAGAATTAGTTTACTGTTATTGGCTAAGGTGCTGCAACTTCCTTGAAATATGGCGTTTCCGTACTTAAAGGTATTGTTTATGAGTTCGTGTATTTTTTCTTTATAATATGATTCGAGCAGATTATAGGTCAGAAGTTCTGTTTTGGGTTTTCGGGTAATTTCGCAAAATGCATTATTACAGTTGGTTATTTGTCCATCGGCCGAAAATAGAAAAATACCAACCGGAGCTTAGTCAAATTTTTTTTGAAAATATAGGTTGCTGTTTGCTGCCAAACTGATGGCTAACTCTAACTCCTGGTTAAGTAGCTTGTATTCGTTGCTTCGTATTTCAATTTCTTCGTTCTTTTATTGAAGTGCAAGTTCAAAATCTTTTGTTTCGGTTATATCTATTAATGCTCCAATGGTTTGAACAAGGGTATTGTGCTTATCAAAAATGCTTATGGTGTTTTGCATAACCCAAATATTTGGTTCGTTAGGCTTTGCAATTCTGAATGTAGTATTTTTTGTTTCTTTGCTCTGTTGTGAAGGCGAAAAGCTGCTTTTTACCATTTCTCTATCTGTTTGATGTACAAATGATAAAAAACGCTGATGTTTCCAATTTGATACGAATCGTCGTGCCTTAGAATTATCCTTAATTCTAAACAAAGCCAAAAATCATTCTTTGCCAAATTAATTTCCCTACTTCCTACTTTGGCTAATTTTTGTGTTTGAGTATAAACATCTATTTGCCTTAGCAACGAATTTTCTCTGGAATTACGTAAATTTACCATATTACAGCTGAGTAAGAGGTATTTTTTATTTCGCCAGGAAACTAAATGAGGTTTTATGTATAAAAGGTGGTTTATGGAAAGCTTTGGAATCTCAACCGGAAATTCCGGTATCTTTTCGCCAAGCAAAATAGTTTTGAATTGCCTGCGGTTTGGGTTTATTACATATTCACGAAGTAAAGTTTCGAGTTATTTTTCCTGATAAAGCTTTTTTATGCTGATAAAATTTGTTTGCCCATTAATCCAAAAGTGTAGATTTTCTGTATCATCTTTAAACCACAAGATTATATCGGCATACTCTGAAAAAGCTTTCAAAAATTTGGCTGGAATTTTATGGTTTTGAATTAATCTTTGTTTCATTGGGTTATGAACTAAAAGTAAATATATAAAAAAAATATGGAAATGCATCCATAAATAATCTAATCAAAAGGGAAATTATTAATTTTAGACAATCAATAATCCAAAACAAAAACATAATGAGATATTCAGCTTTGTTTATTTTTCAATTTTTCTTTTTATCAGTTTCAGTTTTATTTGCTCAACGTTCGCCAATTGTTTTTCAATCAGATGAACGTGTTAGTGCACAATTAAATAGTTATTCGGTTCCTTACGGTACATCCGAAGCTAAAGTTTTTCAGCTCATTTCGCCAAGCAATAGAGCCGGACAAACCATTAATTCAATTCGTTACACTTTTAGAGAGATAAAAAAAATTGAAAGAGAGGGGCGGGAATTAAGGTTTTCGGTAGTAATTTCGCAATTTAGTTTAGAAGGAAACTACGATTACAGAGGTTTTAATATCTCTGACTTTTTAAAACCAGTTTCGTTTACTGCCACTGCTGAATGGAAGGATCCGAGGGGAGTAAAAGTATTGAGAAGCTTTAATATCAAATCATCTTTAAAGCAAAATAACAATCCGGTTTGGGATTTAGTTGTTGCCGATAGCAATTTTAATGCTTCCTATAAACTTTTTGTGCGCGATTATCAATTTTATTTTGATGCATCGGGAGTTCGGGAATTGGAGCAATTTTGCAAAATAACTGACAATTATTACGATGATGCTCAAAAATTACAATCTGCATTAAATCGATTGAATGTTTGGCAAATGCTTGATATTGAGAAAATAGACGAGGACGAAGCATCTATAAACCAGTTGAAAAGAGAACTGAGTGCTTATAAATCTGCTAATTACAATTCTGTACTAAATTTGAGTGTTTCGGATCCTCTTGCGTTTAATGCCAACTTAACGAATTTCGAAAATAAGCTGAAACAGTTGGAGCAAAAAAATGTGGAACTAAAGCAAAAGTTGCCTGAATTATATTACGATAAAGGCTTGGGTGAATTGCGTCGCGGAAATACATATTCGGCTCAGCAGTATTTTGAAAGAGCAATTAAGGAAAATAGGGAATTTGCCGCTCCTAAAGTTGAACTAGCCAGAATTTTTATAAAATCGGGAAATCGAAACGATGCAATTGCTTTATGTTCGGAGGTAGAGAAGTCGTATGGTGTTGATTATCGCGTAAAAGCAGACAATAACATTGTTGTAAAGGAGATCTACGATTCTTACCTTGTTTCCATCAGAAATGAAATAGCCTATAAAAAATACGAAACTGCCTTGCGATTGATTGATGAAACAGCAGCTTTTTGCCGTAATTTTTATGCACTTTCGTGTGGCTACGATTTAGATAATCTTAAAAAACAGGCTGCACAGCAAATGTACAGCGATGCTGCTACCAGATGCCGATTAGCTATTTCCCAGCACAATATATTGATTGCCGAGAAGAATCTGATGGAAATGGAACAAATGTTATCGTTCTATCAGGGCATGTTATCTGCATCGGAAGTAAATAATTTATGGACAATGCTTTATCAAACCCATATCGCTGATGCCAGGGATTTTAATTATAAGACCAATTTCGAATCTGCCCTCAATAGCCTAAAAGAAGCTGAGAAAATCTGTAGCAACAAGAATCCTGCAAATTGCTCTGCTGAAATTCAATCAATAAAAAATGAGTCGAATAAAGGCTTGTATGCTAAAAATTTGCAGCAAATTGAAAGTCTAATTTATTCGAATAATATTAGAAGTGCCGAAACGCTGTTGGACCAGACTATTTCCTTGCGTAAGCAAAATTTACTCACAGAAAGTCCACTAGAAGCAAAGTTCGATTTGCAAATAAAGCAAAAAAATTATGACAATGCCATTAACGAGATGAATTTTGGTGAGCAAAACAAACAGTATGCATTAGCCATTCAATGGGCAGAAAGGGCTTTATCCTTAGAAAGTAATCCTTTGATTTTAAAGAAAGGAAATGTAGTGAAAAGTATCGAAAATCTTGCTATTTTATGGGCCAGTGCCGAGCTTGAGAAAGCTAACCAATACATTGCACAAAATGAAATTTCATTGGCCCGAAAAAAGCTTAACGAAACGGAAACTATTTTAAATAATTATAATGTTCCTGTTGATAAACAGGTGTATAGTTCATTGAACAGCGCAAAAAACAATATTTATTCGGCACAGTGCCGAGGATTCGAAGAACAATATCAATCTATTATTGATCAGGCTATAAGCCTTATGGATAAGAAAAAATTTATTGAGGCCGACAAAAAATTTGACGAAGCAATAAGTTATGCCAAATTAAAAAAGGTGTGTGCTATTGATTATGCCGATGCCGAAACTTACAAAGAAGAAATAAAGGCACCTAAGGTCTATCAGGAAAAATTAATAGAAATAGAGAATTTATCAAACTATAATCTTTATGATGAGGCAATTATTAAGTATGTCGATTTGGAAAATTATTTTTATCAATTTAAAATTAATGCTTTTGGTATAGTATATCTGTCTGTATACGATTATGCACTTAAGCAGAGCGACAGGTTTATTATGCATTCCATTAAGTACGCTATGCAAAAGAATGAGCCTGACAAAGGTTTTGACTTGTTAAAAGTGTTAAAAGGAAGGGGAACCCGAAAATCAAATACCAAAACTTCGCAAATTTTACTCGGAATCGAATTGGCCAATAGAGATTTTAAAGAAAATAGACTTAACGACCCTAAGAAAAAGGTTTTAGACTATACATTTGCCGATAAATGGTATGGATACTTCGAAAAAGCTTATGTGCAGCAATGGAAAAAACTGAAATAACAGAAAATTTACAATTTATCGGATTTGTTATTAAATTCAAAAAAAATTGGAAATAACGCAACCTTTCCTTTAATTTGTCATCAAATAAGTACATGTTTAAAAATACATGAATAATTAAAAACTTAGAAATTTTATTAACCCAAAAAAAAATGATTATGAAAAAGTTAAATCAATTGTTAGCTTTCTTTTTATTGGCTTTTGTAGTAGTTAGCTACACTTCTTGTACTGATGATGCAGGAGCAGAGAAACCAACTGTTACCGTAACTGAAGCTGCTGGTGCTACTTATACTCCTGGCAGCGATGTTGTTTACACAGTTACTGCATCAACTAACGACGAATTAAGCACTTTAACTGTTACCGGAGAACCTGTAAATCCTAATTTCAGCTATACTTACGAAAAAGGTTTAAGCACAAATTCACAAGATCTTACCTTTACAATTCCTACAACTTTGGCTGCTGGTTCAGTACAAAAACTTACATTTACGGTTACAACTGATAAAGATGGCGAAACAGCTATAGAAAAATCTTTCACAGTAGTTGCTAATGTTCCTGCAATGAACACCTATACTGGCTTATCTTCTATAGGAAGTTACACTTCTTTAGATAAAGTTAGTGCTTTTGATGCCGAAACCGGAACAGCAGTAGCTCCTAAAGGTACAGAAGATATTGTATTACTTTACAATGGTACTGTAAAAAATATGGTTTTGTCGCCTAATTCTGCACAAGCAAAATCTTTATATGCTGTAAATAGCGTTACTTACAATAGCACAACTGCTACTAAACTTCAATTATTGAGTGGAGTTAACTACGACAATGTTGATGCTGCTTATTTAGACGCTCTTACTGTTACTCCTGATGCTGATGGTTATATGACAGTTGCTGTAAATGATGTTGTTGCTTTCCAAACCGCTACTGGTAAAAAAGGCGTTCTTAAAGTTACAGCTGTTACTTACACAAAAGCTGATGCTCCTATTAGCTACAGTGTAAAAGTTCAGGCTACTGTTGCAACAGCGAAGTAATAATATTTTAATGATAAATTTAAGGGAATCGAGTACATCGGTTCCCTTTTTTGTTTTATTTTAATGCTTAATTTCTATTGTAAGTGGGCAAAATAAAAGAGCTTTTCATTTCCGTTTTAAAGCAGGGACTTAGTGCACATAAAATGGCTCTGGCCATTAGCATGGCTTCAGTAGTAGGTATCTTTCCGCTTTGGGGAACAACCACCATTATTAATGGATTTGTGGCCATAAAATTAAGGTTGAATATGCTTGTTGTACAGGTGGTAAATTATTTGGTTTACCCTGCTCAATTTTTATTGCTGATACCGGAGATTCAACTAGCACATTTCCTATTCTATCCCCAAACCGAATTGGTATCGCTAGAAATGTTTATTGAAGCGGCAAGCCAATTTAATAGCCATTTCTTACACGAGTTTGGGTTCTATATTTTCCTTAGTATCTTGGGATGGCTTGTTATAAGTCTGCCATCTGCTTTTTTACTTTACTTTCTCGTTCGAATGGTTTATTTTGCAAGAAAAATGGTGAATAAACCGTAATACTTAGACAAGCTGTTTTTGAGCATCTCGTTTTTTAACTCTTTTATACAAAATATCTATAATTATGCCAATCCAAAATAGGCCTATGGTAATGAATGAAATAAGGTTGAAAATGGATAAACTGTCCGGTTCAAATGCTAAATTTACATCGTATTTTCCTTTTTCCACAAGGGCACCGGTAAATCCAAGATTTACCCTGAAAAGTTCTACCGGCTTGTCGTTTAGCTTTAGTTTCCAACCTTCATCGAATGGTATTGTAAAGAATAAAATTTTCGTGGTATCTAGTTCTATGTCTCCTTTAATTTGATATTGTTTAAAGGATGAAATATTTAAATGATTTTTTGATAAACTGTCTGTGAAACTTTTATATAAACTAAAGGTAAAGGAGTTATTGGATATCAATTCGGCAGTATCTTTTGCTTGATAAGTGCTAAATCTTTGAAATTCTTCATTCTCTGTAACGCAGGCATTTAGCAGCATAGTTTGCTTGTGAAAACTGCTTAATTTAGAAAATTCATCTAAACTAATTCGTTTTTTATAGGTATATCCAAAAGGTAGTGTATATTCGTTTTGGTAAATATGTATGCTGTCAACACTACTTAAATGCTTGAAACCAAAATTTTTGATCGGAGATTCAGACGATTTACTCAGATAATATTTTACGTTGGCAAAGGTAAGTAAAAGTGGACTGTTTCTTAAGCCGTTAATCCATCTTGTTTGCGATTCGTTTCCTTTCTCAATGATTCCGGTTTCTTCCAGAAATCTCACATAATTAATTTGATTAAAAGATGAATAGCTCGAAGTTCCATAATATTTCTGTGCCATACCATCATTTAAACTTCCATGCATTGCATTTCCAGAGTAATAATCCTTTTCAATTCGATAGAAAATAATAGAGTCGATTGATTTTAAGTAGTTTATGGCCTTAACACTGCCATCACCATAGCCTCCTTTGGTAATTTTATATTCTGCTTTAGAAACACTTTTTCTATTTTGAAAAGAAAGAAAACCAAATGCACTAAGCTCCGAAATGATTAGCATCAGGAAAACTAATTGAATAAAATATTTTGTTTTTGGTATTGTAATCAACCATAATAATCCGGAATATGCAAAAAGTAAAAATGTAACCCAAAATCTTATTTCTTTAATAATAATCCATTGAGGAAACGAAGTATAAGGGTAGTAAAGTGCTAATAATAAAATGGACAAGGTAATTAATAGCAGAACTTTATTTATTTTGTTGGTTTTTAGTATTTCATTTAATGCAAATGCTGCCATGAATAAAATGGAGAACGGGATAAAAAAGTCGAAACCAAATCGGAAGTAATCGCCCGTAAAGGCAAGTATGGCTCTTCTTAAATACGGAAAAATTAGTGTTAGCGCCCAAAATGACAAATATGCGCCGAAAATTATTTTGTTTCGTTTGTTTAGATGAATAAATACCTGAGGAAATATGATGAGCGAAAATAGACCTACATAAAACAAGGGTGCTTCGAAATAATTAAACCATCCTTTAAAATTGGAGCCGGTGCCTAGGATATCGCTCGAAAAAAAGCGTAATATCATGGTTGCGGTAAGTCCTGCTTGGTCTAGAATCTCTAATCCGGAACTGAGCGCATTAGAATAAGATGCATTACCTGATACCCTGGGTGAATTATACATTTTCTGAAAAGAATTGCTAAAATCTACAAAGTTCATAAATACACCAATTGAACCAAGCAGTATTAGCCCGCCAGAGAGCTTTATGTATCCTAAAATGCCTGTGTTATCGTTACTGAAATATCTTAGACTAGCATAAATAGCCAGAAAAAATGAATACAGATAGAGGATAAATGGATTTCCACTTAAATAGATAAATGCAATGGGCAAGAAGTACCATCTTTTCTTTACAAAAAATTGTTCGAAAGAAAACAGTAATAGTGATGCTCTAAATATATGGCCGTAGAAATCCCAACTGCTACCTACAACCATGTATCCCGAATAGGTAAGTGCCAATGCTCCAATTATTGAAACGTATTTCGAAAAGTCGATTGTCTGAAAATATCCGTAAAACAATAATCCGCTAAAAAGGTAATAAAAGATAAAAATGATTGGAAATCTGGAGTATATCAAATAGTTTTCGGCACCAAAACTAATTCCTATTCTGGTAATTATTTCGCGCAGCCAGCCAACCGGCTCAATAGGATATGAGTTTATATAGGCATCGCCCATGCCCGTATAAAATGAATATTTGTATAGATAGGTTTCTTCTAAAAGTGCTATTGTGTGCATGATTCCCGGATAGTCCTGATTTAATGAATCGCTTCCAATTCCTTTGAAAAAGAATAATTGATTAACGCTTAGAAATTTACCGAAAGCTAAAAAGCCAATTAAAACCAAAACCAGAATAAAAAATAGGGTACTATAAGGGGCTATATATTTTTCGAAGTAGTTTGTATAGGCAATATTTTTTTGGGTGGAGATATGCTTTGTAGAATTATCTCTTGAGACTTGCTTTTTTTTTGGTGGCAATTTTTTATTTTTCATTTTTACTTGCTTGAATAAAAATTAATATCTACAAAAGTAAACTGAATATCTATTTTTTAAATATATTTTTCTCTAATTTTGCACAAAATGTTATTCATAAATAATTTTTCATTCATTTGAAAGTAAAAGCAACAATTCTATCGTTTTGGACAAGCAATAAAATAAATCTGAATGTTTATTTGAAAAATAGTGTTTGGATACTGGCTGGCCAAATAGCTTCTTTGATTATAGGGATGGTTTTGTCGGTATTTTTGGCGAGATATTCATCAAAAGAAATTTTTGGCGAATTTAATTATATTTCTTCTGTTTTTTCCTTAATGCTTATATTCTCAATTCCCGGCATTAGCAGTGTTGTTTATCGGAGTTTGCTCGAAGGAAAACACGGAACATATTTACTTTCTATTAAAAAAAGTATACAATTTGGCTTTATCGGTTTTTTTATTCTCTTGTGTCTTGCCCTATACTACATGCTTTTGGATGATAACGGATTGGCTCTTTCTTTTTTTTTACTTGCTTTTGTGTTTCCTTTTTTTCAGGCTGCGCAATTGTGGAGCAATATTTTAAACGCCAACGAAAAATTTAAAGAAGTTAATATATATGGTACAATTGTTTTAATTATCAATTTATTATCAGTAATTTTTGTTTTATTATTTCTACCCAAAAAGATTGAATACCTCGTTTTGGCAGCTTTTGCGTCTGTTTTGTTCATCAATATATTCTTTTTTTTCAAGACAAAAATTTGCTTAAAAAATGATTATATCGATGCTACTTGGTTTAAGTCAAGTTTAAAACTTAGCGTTCCGGCATTATTCTCTCAATTTTATGCATACATCGACAAAATTGTACTTATGATGTTTTTTGGAGCAGAAATGTTGGCGATTTATTCAATCGCAGTAATCCCTGCCGAAAAACTTAACAATTTTATGGGTGCTTTATCGCGCTTGTTTTTGCCTGGTTTATATAAGGCCGAATTAAGAGATTTAAAAAGCTATTTCTTCAAGGCGCTCATTTATTTTGTCCTGCTTTCGGTTCTTTTTCTGTTTGTTTTTTATTGGATAATTGAGTTTTTAATCGAATGGCTCTATACCAATAGTTATTCTGATGCTGTTTTTCCTGCTCAGGTATATTTGCTTATTATTCCTTTCTACTTGCTTACTGTTTTTTCGGGGAACGTTTTGATTAAAGAGAGAAGGGAAAGTTTTTTTTCTATTTCAGTAATTATTAGTAGTTTGGTAAATATTATTGCTTATTTTAGCCTTATTCCTTCTTATGGTATTATGGGCGGAGTTATTGGTTCTGTTTTGTATTATTTTGTTCAAAGTATGCTCCGTATTTATTACATTTTTAAATATTTATAGAAAAATCCTGTAACGATTGTTTTATGGCTTCATTAAAAGTGAGTTCAAAACCACTGATCGTAAATTTTTCTGATTCCCTAAATGTTTTTTGTGCACGAATCGTAAATTCTTCGAAGCTAATTTTTGAAATGTGTTTTAATTTTTCGCTTAAATATTCGGTTCGATAGTTTTCCAGTAAAAAACCGAAATCGCCGGTATCAATACCTGCTTCATAAGTAACAACCGGAATTAGGCCACTTCGCATACAAGTAGTTACTGATGTTGCCATTCCTTCGGAGCACGATGGGAGGATTACAAATCCGCAGAGCTCGGCCAGTTCATTATATTTTTTCTCACCGGGAGTAATAAATCCATGGAAGGCGATATTGGGCGATGCCTTAAGCATAGAATCATAAAATGTATAAAAATCGGTTTCGTTGGTAGGGGCACATATATGTAATTCTAGTTCCGGAAGCTGATGAAAAACTTCTATCAATAAATCGAGACCTTTTACAAGGTTTCCGTTGCCACCAAAATATAAAAATTTGGTTTGCTGTTTTGGGTCAATTGTTTGTTTAAACTTAATTTTTGGCGAACTTGATGGAAAAATGGGATAAATAGGTTTTTGGTATTTTTTGTAACTTTCTATTGTAAATATGTTCCCAATTACAATAAAAGCATCCGAAACCCCGGCAAATTCATCAAATTTAAACTCTGTAATCATTCGGCGGTAGCTTAACTGTTTTCCGTTATGACGCTCAGAAAAGTATTCGTATCGCTCAATTATCAATTGGTTGCTTAATTCGGGTTCGGGGCCGGCAGCATAAAGTAATTTTAGGGCTTTCGGATATTTTTCTGCTAATTTTTTGAAATTTTTTCCCGAATTTCCGGCTCCTAATCCAATAAAAAGGTGGTAATGTTTTTTTAATTTTTTAAAATCTTTGACTTCTGCATTTCTGTCTATAATATCAACATTAAAGCCTAATTTGTTCAGAATTTTTACAATTTCGAGTATCTCCCGATTGTTGGTATGGTGATAGTTTTTTATCGATAATGGATTTACGAAAGGCTCTATTTTATAATACAATAGGGCATTTAAGCTGCCATTATTTTCTCTGTATTGATCAAACACTATTCTTTTTTTTAGAATTCTATTCTGAAAAAATGAAGCAAATTGGTAATAAATATTTAATAACTTCATCAGAATTTTATTTCGAACCGAAGCGCTTCAAAAACTTCGGCATATTTGTAATTGCTTTCAAATCCACGCATTCTGGCTCTTCCGCGAATGGCCTCAACCCAGTCTTCGCCATATTTTTCGTGCTGACTCTTATGCTCTTTCATGGAGTTTATTTTTATATCGATGGTGTCGGTAATGTCGATGTAAACCTGCGGTTTAAAGGCAACATACGAACGTCCGGAGGGTGGAAATGGTTCGTACATCAGAATATTATTGTAATTGCGGGCTGCCGAGATTGTAGATTTCGATGTATTATTATGATCCTGGTGGGTGTCGAAAGGAGAATGCGTTAGTATTAAATCGGGTTTAAAATGGGCAAAAATATTATCCAAGGCAGTTACTGTTTCGCCTGAGTAGGGAATAGCTGTTGATTTAAAATCTAATACATCAAGATTTTCTACTCCTAACACTTTCGCTGCATTTAGTCCTTCCTGGTAGGCTTGTTCTCTGGTGCGCAATAGTTTTCCATCGAAACTAAAATAGGATGATTCGCTCAAAACAACCATCTTTACCTGATGGCCTGCTTTTACTGCTTTTGCTAGTGTACCGCCGCAGGCTAATTCTATATCGTCGAGATGCGCTCCAATGGCAATTATATTCATAGTTTTTGGTTTTTAAATTCGTAAACGTATATAGTAGAATATCTTTCGGGTTTTGCAAATAATTCAGCCCAAGCATGTCTTATCGACCTGTATTTTAGTAGGAAATATCCTGCATGTAAAAATCCGGCTAAACTGAATCCTTTGGCATAAATAACTTTGTAGTTATCAAAACTTAGGTTTGCTCTTAGTGCTAATTCGTGAGCATGCATGGGTAATATATATGCTACATGCTCCATATTTTCAAGCGATGTTCCGTATTTGTTTTGTAAATGAATATAGTTGAAATTGTATGCATTGGGTGTTCTAACGATAATTTTGCCACCATCGGCTAGGTGTCTTTGAGCATATTTTAGCATAGCCACTGCGTTATCCACATGCTCAATTGCATCTCCAATATGTACTATATCAAACTTTTCCCCTAAATACTCATCCGTTGTTGCATCTGAGAATTTAACGTTATATCCTTTTTCTTGCAAATAGATAAGTGATTCTTTGTCGATATCTACGCCTAGGCTAGATGCTGCATTTTCTGTAATGGGTTTGTGTTTCCAAGCATTTGAATCCATGCGCTTACGGGTATGTTCGCAAATACCTATATCCAATACTTTTTTGTTTTTACATTCTTCTATTACATATTTTGTGTAATCTTCTTTCAATGGCTTTCTTATTGATAGTAAGTAATTTAATATCTCGGATCTGATTTCTTTATCTACCGGATCTTTGGTTTTCGATTTCCAATTAATCATAATAGTTTATTTTTTCGATTTCAAAAACAAAATAATACAAATAATCCAAGGGTTTGCACTCTTCTCTAAATACTGCAAAATTAAAGTTGGTTTTTAAGCGAAAATCTAAAAAATATTGCGTGTAAAAATGAGCTAATTCATTGATATTTATATTTTTTGGCTCTTCTTTACCATAAAACTGATTTCTTCTGTTTTCCCATTTTTCGTATTTTTCAATATTGAATGGATTTTTGTTGATATTGAATATTACTATCGCCTTTTTATCAATTAGTTGGTGTATGTGTGGCAAAACATCAAAATGTTCGCAATATTCATGATTTTCTCCAAACGTGTTTTGCGGATTGTCTAGTACGATAAAGTCGTATTTATTTGAAAAACCGTTTTTTAGTTCCAAAATTGAGTCTGTAATACGTATGATCGCATTGGGCAGATTTTGATTGAGTTCAGCTTCAAATTCGGGAAGAATTTCCCAGGCTTCTATTGTGGCAACTTGGTTGGCGTACACATAAGTTTGCCAATCGCCTTTTCGGGCAAATAAGTCAAGAGCCTTAAATTTTTTTAAGGATATATTTTTTGATTCCAATATGCGGCATATTTCTAGCATTCCTATACTTCTGTCTGGTTCCATCTTTTTTTGATTAGTTAGAAAAAATTAAGCTTCGGAGTTCTTCAATTGTGTATTCCTGCGCATCTAATGTAGAATATGGATTTGGGTTGGAAATGTTTTTTATGTTGGGATCGATTAAAAAATAGTCCTGAAATTCTTTAGCAAAATAACTTTCGTGTTCTCCAATAAGTTCTTCGTAAATTTTTTCGCCGGGGAAAATCCCCATTACTTCAAACGTAGTTTTTTCGGTTATAATTTCCAGAATCGTTTTTATTTTGGCTTTTTTCATTTTGGGGATAAATATTTGTCCTTTATCGGCTAATTTAATTGAGTTTATAACTGTCTGAACGGCTTCATTTACAGTAAAAAAGAACCTTTCCATTTTTTCGTCAGTAATTTTTATATCTGAATGTGGATTATTTTTCCAATAGGACACCAGTGATCCGCTCGAATCAATCATGTTGCCAAATCTCGTGGAACAAAATACCGTTTCTGAATATCGGTTGGCCTCTGCAAACATTTTCTCCATAATGTATTTCGACATGCCGTAAACATTTGATGGCGATGCTGCTTTATCTGTACTTATGGCCAGAGCTTTTTTTATTCCTGCCAAATCTGCTGCTTTAATAAAACTTCGCGAACCTTCGATATTATTCAAGTAAGTTTGTGTAGGTTGTTTTTCGCACATATTTACGTCTTTCATCGCAGCGGCGTGTATGGCGTAATCGCAATGTCGCATTGCATAAACTAGCGTATCGGTGTCTCTAATATCTCCAATGATAAATTTTATATTCGAGTTATTCAGTTTTTTTTGCACTATAAATTGCCTTTCTTCGTTTCGGCTATAAACGATTATTTTGTTTTGTATCCCGAGTTTTTCTGTAAGTAAACTACCTAAAGAACCTGTACCACCTGTGATTAGTATTTTTTTGTTTTGCATTTTTTTCTTTAAATGAGTTTTTTAAAATAGATTTTTTCTATTTGATTTGCAAGTTCTTTGTTATCCATTTTTTTTATTATTTTTTCAATGTATTCATTGGCATCTTGCTGATAAAGCACATCGCCTTTGCCATCGCATACTGCTAAAATCTTTTGTGGATTTTGGGTATTATCCACTAAAATATCACCTTTTGCTCCAAGAAGGCCGGGAGTGATAATATAATTTTCTGTTGTAATTCTAATTCTTCCGCTGACGGACTGCATTTGCTCCGTTTTTTCCAGATTTTCTATAAATCCTATATATCCAGGCGTGGATGATAAAACCATAATCGGAATATTCATTTTATTCGCATAAGCTATTGCTTTTTCCGATACTGTTCCATTTCCTGCATCAATTATTAATTCTTTGGTTTTACTAACTTGCTCTAAGTCGATTACAGGGGTTCCGTTTGAACAACCTATCGTTATGTCGACAGAAATTTGCTCATTCAGTTGGGTTATGGCCAATATTTTGTGCTTTGCCCTAATAAATTGGTTTAAGCTCTCGACTATTTGCGCTGTTTTTTCTTTGCTTCGTCCTAGTAAATATACCTTTGCGCTTTTTTCCGATAGCATGATTGCCGATTTTATGCCGATGTTGCCGGTTCCTATCACCAAAATTTTTTTGTCGAATAAATGGGCGTATTTCACCGATAAAAATGTGTCGAGTGATGCAATAGTAAAGTCGTTGGGTTTGTAGGTAATTACTTTGGTTTTTTTTATTATTTCAATGGCAGATTCGGCTAAATTGTTTAATTCATTTTTTATTTCTGTATCGAGTAAAAAATAGTCTATTTTGCCGTCAAAAAAATTGATTATTTCATCGAGAAATTGATTATTCCTTAGAATAAAGTTTACTGCTACACTTTTTTCTGTTTCTCTGATGGAACTAATAATAAATTCTTTATTGTTGATATTGGCCGTTGTAGAGAGCGAAACTATGGTTTTTTTGTTTCTTTGGCCTAGTTCGTCTAATATGTTTTGATATTTATCTTTATCCATTTTCTTTTAAATAAGGAATATTCTGCACCTTAAGATTGTTTTTTTCGTTATTCTCAAAAATAATTTCATTGCTTTTGTGTCCATGATTAAAATACAAATCGATAACCGATAAATATGGAAGAAATTGATTTGTATTCATTTGAAAATATTTTGGATGATTGTAATGTTGAAAATAGACATCAATATTGCTTTCAGCGTATTTATTGATATCTAAATAGCTTTTTCCTCCGCTACCGCTAATATATCCAGTGGCATTTAAGCTTTTGCATATTTCGAGTGTAACTTCGGTTCCTCCAGATGCTGTGCCCGAAAGGGGCATTTCTGATGCTTTTATTATCTCGGTTTTGATTTGCAGTTTATTTACCATCATCAAAATAAATTCGGTATTGAAATCCTTCAGAAACTGATGTTTTTTTTGATAAATTAATTCAATTTCCGGATAAAGTGCATGAAAATAGGGGGTTTTTATGTAATGCTGCTTGATTGTTTTTAGATGTTTTTCGGGCGAAAATATCTGATAGTTTATTTCTATATCTTTGATTAATGTATGCAGAGAGTGCTTCACCAAAGGAAAACTAAGCCAAAACGCTGCATTGTTGCAATTTATCCGATTTCTGTTTTGGTAGTTGTTTTTTTTAAATTGAACTGTGTCTAGCAAAACAAAAGTATCTGAAATGGCCATTTTGTGAAAAAATCCTAAATAAGGCATAAATTCCGGTTGGTGTATGGATACTATGTGCATGATATATTATTTTTGACTGATAAAAAATGTTTCCCAGTAGCCTTTTTCTAGTAATGGATGATTTAGTAAGGCTGATTTTGACTGAACTGCAACACTTTTTTTGCCACGATAAAAGGCTATATCAATTTCGTATCCATAAGAACATAATTTGTTTACAAATTCTTTGGCAGAACTGCCTCTTTGATGCAATAATTCGGAGTGAATTTCTATAAAAAGGTATTTGGGTTTTTGTGCTCTCGACAGTAGCTCATGCATCCCGTTAATTATTTCTATTTCAAAGCCTTCTACATCCATCCTTACCAAGTCTAATTTTTTATCTGCAAAAAAATCATCAGCCTTGATTACATCTACATCTATAATTTCTTTTATTCTAATGTCTTCATATTCTTCTCTTTTAATAAAGCTGCTCATATTTCCTTTCGACGATAAATAGAATTTCAATTTACTGTTTACTGCTCCCAAACCTGCATTATGGAATGAAAATAGCAACAAAAAATTATTTAATTCTATATTTCTTTTCAGTTGAGTGAAGTTATAGGGCGATGGTTCAAATGCATAGATATGTCCTTTGCCCTTTAGCAATGCGGCACTTATTAAAGAGTAATAGCCTATATTGGCACCAAAATCGCCGATGTGCATGCCCGGAGTTATTATTTTTTTGTAGTGATTGGTACTATTTTTTTCGTGAATTCCGGTTAAAATTAATTCTTTGGATATTCCTACATCTGTAATATCCAGATTCATTAAGTGGCCATTAATGCTTTTTTGCAAAAAGCCGTTTTGTGCCTTTTTGATTTTCAGTTTAAATATGATTTTGTTAGAATACAGGCGGCTTTTGTCTCTGATTTCTGCCGGAATTTTCTTGATAGTGCCTATAATACCGTTTTTTTTTAGCGAATTATTGATTGAGTTGAGCATTTTTTCTATTGTTTATCAGATTGTTTATAAATTGCATTAATTTATTGAAATTTTGTTCTATTGAAGCATTCTCCTGAATATATTTTTTGAGATTTTCGCTGTAGAGACTTCTTTTTTCTGCACTCAAAATCAATGTTTCTATTGCTTTCTCCCAGCCTTTTTGTGTGTTGGCCAATAATCCGGAATCTTCATGCCGAATGAACTGTGATGCCGAAAGTGCAAAATCGCTTACAACTGGTATATGAAGCTGACTAAATACATATATTCTGCCCGGATTGGTATTGTATTTATATCTTAGCAAAAGGTCCGAATAGTCTTTTCCATACCCCTTACTAATTATATTCATTATATGATTACTTATTCTGATTTGTGGCCATGGGCGAAAAACCGGTTTTAGGTTGTTCACTAGGCCTATGTCGCACTGATGCAGGTATTCCGACAAGGTGTTTTCTTCCCATTGTATATGTTTTACAGGTGTTTTTTGGGGTAATCCTTTTGTCCATTTGCCTAAGGATTTGATATTATATATGGCCCATAATTCAATTCTATGGTTTTGGCTTAGATTATCTAATGCCTTAGATATTATCGGATAAAAGGCATGAAGGTGTAATTTGTTTCCGTGATAGCCGATAATGGTTTTTTCTTTTTTTTTATGAACTTTTGGTTTTTCCTCTGTATAAGGAAACATATAGTAAATAAAAACGTTTGGATTTTCTTCAAGGAGAGCATCTTTTTGTTCAATGGAGCTTACTATCAAAAAATCTGCAGATTTGTTTTCTTTGATATTCTGTTTGGCAATTTTGGAATCCATGATGCCTATTAATGCGTTCGGGATTTTTTTTCGGGCTTTTTTAACATCTGTGCGTTCCGACATAAATAATACAACATCAAATTGGGATTCATAATTCCAATCGTTTAACTTTACTTCGTGCCCATTATTTAGCAAGAGTGGCGTTAAATCTTTTACGCAAACTTTTGCTCCTGCCGATTCCGATGTTGAATTGATAAGAAATTTCATATTAACTATTCTTCATATATTTTCTACTTTTTTAGTGCAATGGCAAATAACCTGGATTCCGATAATTGGATTATGTTTTTTTGATAGCCCGAATTTTCGCAAATATAGTCTACTGCTTTTACAACTCCGGGAAATTGTATTTTGTTGTAATCATCAAAAAAAATAATGTCGCCGGTTTTTTGTAAATCTTTTATCAGATTAAATTCGTTTATTACATGGTAAAAATCATGGCCTGCATCTAAAAAAGCAAAATGCAATCTTCCTAAATCAATTTTTTTGCCCTCGGTGTAGGTATTTCCTTGATGAAAGATGATGAACTTTTCGCACAAATCCGAATAATTATGTAATAATTCTTTTCTGGTTTTTTTGCCGCTGTAATCAGCTATGCAATTCCAATACATTTTCTGATTGTGAGGCAAAACATCGAATGTAACAATTTTTCCGGCAATTTGGTGATCCTTTATTGCCTTAGCCATGCAAAGCGATGAGAAACCTCTTGCTGTGCCACTTTCCAGTATATTTACATAATCAGTTTGCGTATTTTCCAGATATTTTCTTAGCATCGAGTATAAAATTCGACCGTGCTGGTAATTTATTTCACTTTTTTTGTTTACTACTTGTGTGGTTAATGCCAATTCGTGTAGCCAATCATGGTCTATTGCGAATCCTGATTTTTGCTCTAATTCGTCTACGATTGGCCATTTTTTCCTTTTCACTTGCTCCCAAATGCTCAGATATTCTTGCTCCTGCAATTTTCTTCCATCGGTAAGGGGCTCGTTATACCATTTTCTGTTGGCATATTTGTAAATAAAATTTACAAGCGCATTGTCCAATTTTTGTTGTAAAATGGGGTACATTTTATAGTTTTTTTAATGTAAAACGCACCGAATGTGCAGAAAAACGACTCATTGCCATCGAAATTAGCCTTGAAAGTAACCTGAAAATAATCGACTGGTTGTCAAAAATTTTTTGAAGAGGTTTTCTAAGCCAAATAATTTCATCTTTCAAACCTTTTATTCCAGAAATATGTTGCGTTTGAATTACTCTAAATCCGTTTTTTTCTAAATCGGCAAGTACCTTTTTTTCATCCAGAATAAATTGATAAAATTTTTTTACTTCATCAGCGCTTTCTTGCCACAAAGGATAAGAGTTGAGTTTTATTTTTAGTTTTCGAAGCTTGCTTAAGTAAGGAAAGCTAATAAAAAGATAGCCACCAGGTTTCAGAACTCTAAACATTTCACTTATAACCTGTTCGTAGCCGTTGTAAAAATGTTCAATCACACCAAACGACCAATATGCATCGAACATATTCGACTCAAAATCTAGTTGAGTTACATCTCCCTTCCGAATGTCAAGTGAAGGCTGCATTTTTTTTACGGTCTCAATTATTTGAGGAGCATAATCTATACCTACAACTTTAAATCCTGCCACTTGAAGTTTATGCACTTGTCGGCCAGTACCACAGCCACCTTCCATGATGAGGCTTTCTGATGCAAGATATTTTTTGGTGAGCAGAACCACATCATCAAAGGGTGAATTATTTTCCGGATAGAGCTTCTCGAGTGGCATTTTCATCCATTGAGCGTCCCAATATTCAGCAGTTGAACCCTTATCAATACATACCAGTCTATAGTTTTCTGAATCAATGTACTTTCTCATTTTTGCTATTAGTTAAGTATTCTCATTTTCAACAAATCTTAATCGTCATTTTTTTCTTTAAGAAATTGGGAAATTATTGTTGAGCCTTTTTTTGATACGTGATCACCGTCTGGCAAAAAGCAGTCGTTTGACAAAGATAAACTTTTAAAATTAATGAGTTCAGTCTAAAAAGATTGAAAAAATGATTATACCCCTGCCAGCG
>DYOH01000050.1 GCA_020720625.1 Acetofilamentum sp.
TCAAATGGAACAAACTCAGGCATTAATGGAACAAACTCAAGCCAAAATGGAACAAACTCAAGCTCAAATGGAACAAACTCAGGCTCAAATGGAACAAACTCAGGCATTAATGGAACAAACTCAAGCCAAAATGGAACAAGAACGTATTCTAAAACAAGCCGCAGAGCTAAAAGCAAATGAAGCTGAGTTAAAAGCAAATGAAGCTGAGTTAAAAGCAAATGAAGCAAAAGCAAATGCAGAACAATACCGGATTCAAAAAGAAGAAGCGATGCAACACAATAGAAATAGTGCCAGTGTGATGAAATCGGCAGGAATCAGCATCCACATTATTTCGCAAGCAACTGGACTTTCTCTGCAAGAGATTGAAAACCTTTGATAAGTATATTTTAGGCAAAAAAGCTTCCTGACAAAAAATCAGGAAGTTTGCTATTTTAATGGCTATGCCAAGCCTAATTCGGTTTTGATAGAGTCAAGTTTTCTTTTCTCTTCCAATTTATTGATACTTCTGTTATTCTTAATTAAACCATCCATCATGGCAGCAAATGACTTTGACAAAGAAGTATCATGCTCTGGATGACGGTCGAATTTGAGAAAAGTTTTTACTGCACTCAGAAAAGTCTTCTCAAAAATATCCATATTTTGAGCGATATATAATAATTCGGCTCCTGCACGAATATTAAATTCCTGATTACTCATAATTCCATCAGGTTCAGGGGCTATTGCCAAGACCTCCATTAAATCAAGATTAACCATCGTATCTACATTTATGGCAATTGCTATGTTTTGTAAAGCGTTTAATTCACTATTATCTATCACCCTATCACTAGCAATAGCCAGAGCATTTGGCAAATAAGACAAGAATGTAAACATCTGAGCATTAGACAATACAAAATTTCGCTCCTGAATATAATTTTTAAGATGCAGGCGTAGTTCTTTAAATATTTCTTTTACCAATTGAACATCATTTTGTGTATCCATAATATTTACTTTAGTGTTTTTTTCGTTAAATTTTCTATGGGTATAAATTTACATTAAAATTGGTTTTCAAACAAATTATATATTAAATTTGCATACGTAACCAAAAAAAATGTTTCTAAAATGAATTTCCATTCAAAAAGCCTATTTTTAAACATAAAAAAACGGGATTCCTTTCTTTTTCAGTAGCTGTACCAAAACTACAAGTTCTAGCTCTTTTCAAATTTCAAATAAAATACTGTAATAATTATGGAATACCCATTCTCAGAATCATATAAAATAAAAATGGTAGAGCCACTCTACAGAAGCAATCTACAAGAACGCGCACAGTGGATTAAACAAGCAGATTATAATCTTTTTAATTTAAAAAGCAATCAGGTATATATAGATTTACTAACCGACTCTGGCACAGGAAGTATGAGCCACCACCAATGGGCGGCAATGATGCAAGGCGATGAGAGTTATGCAGGAGCAAGCTCCTATTTTCAATTAAAAAAGGCAGTAAAAGAAATTTTCGGTTTCGATTATTTTCTGCCAACTCATCAGGGAAGAGCAGCAGAGAATGTTCTATTTTCAACCTTAGTTAAAACCGGAAACATTATTCCGGGAAATTCACATTTTGATACAACCAAGGGGCATATTGAGTTTCGTGGTGCACATGCTATCGATTGCACAATAGACGAAGCATTCGACACACATGCCGATTTTCCATTTAAAGGGAATGTAGATATTCAAAAACTAGAAAATGTATTTATAAGTGAATCAGCAGACAACATTCCATTTGTTATTCTAACCCTAACCAATAATACTGCTGGCGGTCAGCCGGTTAGTATGCAAAACATGCGCGAAGTTAGCATCCTATGTAAAAAATATAGTATTGCATTACTTTACGATTCAGCTCGTTTTGCAGAAAATGCATATTTTATTAAGCTTCGCGAAGTAGAATATAAAAATAAAACCATACGCGAAATCGTTACAGAAATGTACAGCTATACTGATATGATGACCATGAGCAGCAAAAAAGACGGCATAGTAAACATTGGCGGTCTAATAGGTTTGAGAAGCGAAGAGATATTCAAAAAAGCCAGCACCTTTAATATCATGTTTGAGGGTTTTATTTCTTACGGTGGAATGGCAGGAAGAGATATGAGTGCATTGGCAGTAGGCTTGAACGAGGTTTTAGATTTTAATTATCTCGAAACACGCATAAAACAAGTAGAATACTTGGGAAATAAGCTTATTGAAGCAGGAATACCCATACAAAAACCCATTGGTGGTCATGCCATTTTTGTAAATGCAACCGAATTTTTGGTTAATGTACCTCGCGAGCAATTTGTTGCACAAACTCTTGCTATAGAGCTATATTTAGAAGCAGGAGTGCGGGGTGTAGAAATTGGCACTTTACTAGCCGATAGAGACCCACAAACACGGCAGAACAGGTATCCAAGACTCGAACTTTTGCGCTTGGCCATTCCGCGCAGAGTATACACCAACAACCACATGGATGTGGTAGCACACGCTTTGATAAAAATTTTTGAACGCCGCAACGAAATAAGCTCCGGTTTCGAAATAATGGAAGAAGCCCCGATTTTAAGACATTTTACTGTAAAACTAAAAAAAAATTAGTCATTTGCTAGTTTTTACAAAATTATTGATTAGGTTTGCACTTATGAAATTTATATCAAAAAATCATATTTGGTGGTGGCTCAGCTAAAGAAAATTTAGTTGCAGTAACTGCGTTTTTTAAAAAAAGCCTGTGCAACTATGCTACAGGCTTTTTTTAGTTTAATAAAGTAAATAATATCAAAATGAATATACGAATGAATAAAAACAACTGGTGGCATTGGTCAAACTTTTTCAGCCCGAAATAGTTTGTATCTGTGCGCATTACAGATGCATTCAAGCCGGGCAAATTTGTCCGGCTTTTTTTTATAAATCAATTAAACCCAAAAATATGAGCAAAGTAAAAATCAAAATCAATCAAAAAAAATTGTTGGCCGACACTTATACGCCCATTAGCATATATTTACGACTACGAGATGTTTTTCCCAATGCTGTTTTGCTGGAAAGCTCAGATTATCACACTTCAGAAAACAGCTTTTCGTTTATAGCGTTAAAGCCGGTGGCCGAAATTATTGTCGACCAAAACAGAGTCACTGGATATTTTCCCAATGGAACACACTTTTCGCAAGAAATATCGGCAAATAATAAAGCAATTGAGCAACTACAAACTTTTTTTTTAAATTTTGAAACAGACATAGACATTGCCTTTAATGGTCTTTACGGCTACACCAATTACGATGCAGTGCAATATTTCGATACCATGCCTGTAAACGCCAAAACAGAAGATGCAGACAAAATTCCCGATATTCGCTACGCACTTTATCAGTTTATTATAGCCATAAATCATTTCAATAGCGAGATGCTGGTTCTGGAGAATCAAGTTAATGGGCATTCCGAAATCGAATCTGTAATCTCAGTGCTCAACAACAAAACCACGCCTGGCTTTAGCTTCAGCACCATAGGTAGCGAAACTTCAAATTATAGCGACGAAGAATTTCTTGAACTCGTAAAAAAAGGCAAAGAACATTGTTATCAGGGAGATACAATACAAATTGTATTATCTCGCCGATTTAAGCAGGCCTTTAAAGGCGACGAAATTAATCTCTACCGCGCGCTGCGTTCTGTAAATCCATCGCCATATTTGTTTTATTTTGATTATGGTAATTACAAAATATTTGGTTCTTCGCCCGAAACACAAATTCAAATTCAGCACAATAAAGCCAGCATAAATCCTATTGCCGGTACCTACCGCCGCACCGGAAACGATGAACTGGACAGAAAACTTGCCGAAAAACTAAAAAGCGATCCCAAAGAATTAGCCGAACACCTTATGCTTGTAGATTTAGCCCGAAACGATTTGAGCAGAAATGCATCGAAAGTAGAAGTGGTGAAACAAACCGAACTGCAATTCTATTCGCATGTAATACATTTGGTATCAGAGGTAAGTGGAACCATCAGCGAAAATAGCAATATATTTAAAGTTTTTGCAGATACTTTTCCTGCCGGAACCCTCAGTGGAGCCCCCAAATATATGGCAATGAGCTTAATAGACAAATACGAGAACACTGCAAGGGGCTTTTATGGTGGCGCCATCGGTTTAATTGGCTTTAATCGCTCAATAAATCATGCCATTATGATTCGAACATTTATGAGCAAACAAAACACCTTGTATTTTCAGGCAGGAGCAGGCATTGTTTCCGAGTCGCTTCCCGAAAGCGAAATGCAAGAAGTGCACAATAAATTAGAAGCTTTGAAAAAAGCTATTACATTGGCTGAAAAGCTCTAAAATAATTAGTTTGATAAATATAAAATCTAAAAAATATGAAAATTTTGGTTTTTGATAATTACGATTCATTTACCTATAATTTGGTACATTATATCGAAAAAATTCATGGAAAGCGTCCGGATGTTTTCAGAAATGACGAAATTCAGCTTGACAAAATAAACAAATACGACAAAATATTACTTTCACCCGGACCCGGATTGCCTAAAGATGCCGGCATTTTAATTCCATTGATAAAACAATATTATCAGAAAAAGGACATTTTGGGCGTTTGTCTTGGGCATCAAGCTATTGCAGAAGCTTTAGGTGGAGAACTCTCGCACATGGGAATTGTTTTGCACGGAGTGGCCACACGCACTATTGTGCTCGACAAAAATAATGGGCTTTACCGCGAATTACCCGCTGAGTTTAAAGCCGGAAGATATCACTCCTGGCAGGTATCGCACAAAAATCTTCCGGATGATTTGCAAATTACGGCCATAGATGAACAAGACCGAATTATGTCGTTTAAACACAAACAATATAAATTAACAGGCGTTCAGTATCATCCTGAATCTGTTCTTACAGAGTTTGGCGAAAAAATTATCGAAAATTGGTTAAAAGAATAATGCGGATAAACGAAAATGCAGGTAATTCAATTAAAATAAAAAGAAAACAATCAATGAAATATATTCTGAATAAATTATTTGAACACCAAACACTTAGTTACGACGAAGCGAGAATGGTGCTAAAAAATATGGCCGAAGGCAAATATAACGAATCTGAGATGGCTGCCTTTCTAAGCGTTTTTATTATGCGTGGAATAAAAATTCCTGAATTAAAAGGATTTCGCGATGCACTGCACGAATTATGTATCCGAATAGATTTAAGCGATTATAATACCATCGATTTATGCGGTACAGGCGGCGATGGAAAAAATACTTTCAACATCTCAACACTAAGTTCCTTTGTTGTGGCAGGAGCCGGTTATAAAGTAACAAAACATGGCAATTATGGAGTTTCGGGCATTTCGGGTTCTTCAAATATGCTCGAATACTATGGATATACATTTACAAATAACGCCGATTTAATAAAAAAACAAATAGATAAAGCCAATATTTGTTTTTTACACGCCCCACTTTTTCATCCGGCGCTAAAGAATGTTGGTCAGGTGCGACGAAACCTGAAAGTAAAAACATTCTTCAACATGCTAGGTCCCATGGTAAATCCATCGTTTCCGCAGAACCAGTTAGTTGGCGTATTTAGTCTCGAAGTAGCGAGATTATATCAATACTTATATCAAGAAACTTCTGTAAATTTTCTCATTTTACATTCCTTGGATGGATACGACGAAGTGTCGCTCACTTCGCAGATAAAAATGATCAGCAACCGGGGAGAAAAATTATTATCGCCGGCAGAATTAGGTATGCAAAAATTAGAGGCTGCTCAAATATCCGGAGGAGAAAGCATAGAAGAAGCCGCTGCTATCTTTATGGATGTTTTAGAAAACAGAGCATCAGAAGCCAAGCAAAATGTTGTGCGGGTCAATTCAGCACTTGCCATTCAGACCATTGACAGCAAACTTACTTATAATCAGGCGCTCGATAAAGCTACAGAATCATTAAAAAGCAAAAAAGCCTTGAATACGTTCAAAATATTACTAAGTTTAAGGTAAAATTTCTAAGCCATGATGAATATCCTCGACCGAATTGTGTTGCAAAAAAGAATAGATGTGTCCAAATATTCCGAAAATGCTCGCGCAATATTCGAAAATGCAACACTATTTAAACAAACTCCAAAACCATTGGCAAATTGGTTCTATCAAAGCGTATCTCCGGCCTTTATTACAGAATTCAAGCGCAAATCGCCATCCAAAACAAACATAAATCTGGAAGCCAAAGTGGCCGAAGTTACCAAAGATTATGAAAAAGCAGGTGCGGCTGCCATATCAATCCTTACCGACAAAGCATTTTTTGGAGGTTCACTTCAGGATATGGTACAAGCAAGAAATACTGTAAATTTGCCAATTTTGCGTAAAGATTTTATCGTTGACCCAATACAAGTATACGAGGCCAAAGCATACGGAGCAGATATTATATTGCTAATTGCTGCCGCACTTAGCATAAACGACGCTGTAAAAATTGCACAAACTGCCCGAAAACTAGGCATTGAGTTCATTTTAGAAATTCATCGCGAAAAAGAGCTTTGCTATTTAGATATTCAGCCTGATTTTGTGGGAATCAACAGCAGAAATTTAAGAACTTTTGAGCTTGATGTACAAAACAGCATGCAATTAGTTAAGAAAATACCACCCGGAATTCCGGCCATTGCAGCCAGCGGAATAAACACACCCGAAGAAGCAGCTGCGCTTTATAAAAACGGTTTTCACGGATTTCTCATCGGCGAACACTTTATGCGCGCGCAAAACAGAGAAGAATACGTAAATCAATTTATCGAAAAAACCTATGTACTATGCAAATAAAAGTGTGCGGATTGAAATATGCTCCCAATATTGCCGAAGTGGTAAAATTATCTATCGATTTTGCTGGTTTTATTTTCTATGAAAAATCGACAAGATATGCCCTCCCAGAATTTGAAGAATGCGGAATAATCTCGTGTAAACCAAAGAAAACAGGCGTTTTTGTAAACGAATCCAACGAAAATATTTTGCAAATAGTAAAAAAATATAAACTAGATGCCGTTCAGCTACACGGAAGCGAAAGTGCCCAACAATTGGAGCATTTAAAAAAACAAGGACTAACGCTGATAAAAGCATTTCAACTGCAAGAATCTTCTGATTTTGGCCAGATGAACGATTTTATAGGTTTGGCTGATTATTTTCTTTTCGACAGTCAATCTAAGGGCTTTGGGGGAAGTGGCAAAAAATTCAATTGGGATTTATTGCTAAACTATAAGCTGGAAATACCTTTTTTTCTAAGCGGTGGACTTTGCGAGCACGATGCCGATGAACTAATAAGATTTAAACACTCACAACTGGTCGGTTTCGATATAAACAGTTGTTTCGAAATTCAGCCGGGATTAAAAAACATTCAGCTGCTAAAAAAATTTATCGAAAAAATAAAAAATCATGATACAAAATAAATATCACGCAAACGAAAAAGGATATTATGGTGATTTTGGAGGAGCCTATATTCCAGAAATGCTTTACAGTAATGTGGAATATCTTCGAACAAATTACCTGAGAATTATCGAAAATCCAGAATTTCAACTGGAATTTAACCAACTACTAAAAGATTATGTAGGCAGGCCATCGCCCTTATATTTTGCCAGGCGACTTTCGGAAACATACGGAGCAAGCATTTTTCTAAAAAGAGAAGATTTGAATCATACCGGTGCACACAAAATAAATAATACCATCGGACAAATTCTCATGGCTCGCCAAATGGGCAAAACACGCATTATTGCAGAAACCGGAGCCGGACAACACGGAGTGGCCACTGCCACCGTAGCCGCTCTGATGAATCTTGAGTGTGTAGTATACATGGGTGCTCTCGATGTGCAAAGACAAGCACCAAATGTTGCACGTATGAAAATGCTCGGAGCAACAGTAGTGCCTGTGCATAGCGGAAACAAAACACTTAAAGATGCTACAAACGAAGCCATTCGCGATTGGATTCAAAATCCTGAAAATACTTTCTATATCATTGGTTCGGTAGTTGGACCACATCCATATCCCGATATGGTAAGCCGTTTTCAATCGGTGATTAGCGAAGAAATAAAAATTCAGCTTCTCGAAAAAACCGGAAGGGAAAACCCAGATAAAATTATTGCCTGCGTGGGCGGCGGAAGTAATGCTGCAGGTGCTTTTTATCATTTTCTCGATAACGAAAATGTAGAACTTATTGCCGTTGAGGCCGAAGGACTTGGAATAAATACACACCAAACCGCTGCAACAACTGCAATTGGCAAAACCGGCATTATTCATGGCAGCAAAACTTTGCTTATGCAAACCTCCGACGGACAAATTGAAGAGCCTTATTCAATTTCTGCCGGGCTGGACTATCCGGGAATAGGACCACTGCACGCACATTTATTCGTAACTGGCAGGGCCAAATTTTACGCTGCAACCGACCATGAAGCGCTTGTGGCCGCAAAACTTCTCACCCGATTAGAAGGCATTATTCCGGCACTGGAATCGGCACATGCATTTGCCGTTTTACCAAAGGTACGGCTTAAGCAAAACGAAATTGTAGTAATAAATCTTTCGGGCAGAGGCGATAAGGATATGGAAACCTATTTAAAATCAAATTTTTAAACTTCAAGCTATGAATTTATTACAAAATATACTCCAAAACATCAGTAAACCGCTTCTTTCGGTGTATTTTACGGCCGGATTTCCCGAACTAAACAGTACTTCTGTTATTCTGCATGCGCTCGAAAAATCGGGAGTAGATATGGTTGAAATTGGATTGCCGTTTTCCGACCCTTTGGCCGATGGTGTTGTTATTCAGCAAAGTAGCCAAAAAGCACTTGCAAATGGAATGAACCTGCAAAAATATTTGCAGCAATTGGCAGAGATTCGTCCACTTAGCAAGCTACCCTTTATTTTAATGGGATATTATAATCCGGTTTATCAGTTTGGTATGGAAAATTTGCTTCGCGAATGCTCAAAAATAGGTATAGATGCACTGATAATTCCTGATTTGCCACCCCAAGAATACGAAGAAAAATACAAAAGCCTTTTCGAGCAATACAACATAAGCTTTGTATTTTTGATTACGCCACAAACCCCAACAGAAAGAATGCACAAAATAGACCACTTAAGCAGTACGTTTATTTACGCAGTTTCGAGCGCTGCAACCACCGGAAATGCACTCGAAATTGACGAAAAAAAACTGGCATATTTTGAAAGATTAAAATCAGTGGGATTGAAACACCCTATTATTATTGGTTTTGGTATCGACGGTAAACAAAACTTCGATTTGGCCACAAAGTATGCCGCCGGAGCCATAATTGGCAGTGCATACATCAAAATAATAAGTCAATCTACAAACATTGAGCAAGATACAGAAAATTTTATTCGCGGAATCAGGAACTAATAAACTTTGCAAGACTTTTAACTTTTCGATAGTTGGAAACTTTCGGAAAGTTAAAAGTCGATATAAACAAAGCTAAAACCTGTAAAAATGAACAGCATTAACGCCGGCCAAATAACTTTCGAGCTTAATTCCTTGAGGCGAGAAATGGAAAATTTCTGAAGCTTCCACAAAATTTCCGGCATCACTAAGCCAAATACTATTGTCGGTGTCTATATCCAAACCATAAAAAACCCGCCCGCCTTCAACAGCAATAAAGGGTTCCGATGGAAGTGCCTGCTCGTAAATGTCCATGCGATAAACTGCTGCATGTAAAAAATACAGCGTATCGCAGGCAGAATTTATTCTCAAGGCTTTTGTCGAAAAATCTTTGCTCGAAAAAGTAAATTCCTGCAAGATTTGCTTGCTTTGATTGCTTACCTGAAATAGCGCTGGAAAATCAGTGTGCAAAAATCCGCCACTGCAAAGCACCCAAATGTGGTTATCCTTATCCAACACCATAGATTCAGGTTCTGCGGCCAATTTAATGGTATCAGTATATACTTCCAAATCGAGATTATAAACAAAAACAGCATTTCCACCCGACCAGTTACTTATATACAACTCGTTGTTTAGCAAAAGTAAAGCTTCGGAAGATTTTGGCGCCGGAATGGTTTTCATCAGACTAAAATCGTGGAGATTAATCACACTGATTTTTGCGGCATACAAATCGCTGATATAAGCCAAATTACCGTCGGATACCATGTAACGTGGCGAAATAAATCCGCTCAATTCGTCAATTTTGGTAAGTGTTTCTCGGTCGAGTTTTGCAATTCTACCGGAATTATTCACTATCAGGTATATATACTTTTTAGTTACAAAAGCACTTTGGGCCACATCGCCTAATTTTTCGTTATTAATTTGGGCAAAAACATTGTTCAAAATGTGCTTATTTTCGGTGTTAATTAGGCTTATTTCGCTATTTTGCCAGGTATAATTGCCTTCGTTTATCACTAAAACGGAATTATTGGCGCTAATATCAGGGGTAATTATTTCGGGTTCCGGCCCACATGCCACAAAAAAAATCAGCAAAAAAGAAAAAGATAGATTTTTGAAAGAATAGATTAACTGATAACTTCCCATGCAAAATTTGATTTTTTTAGATTTTTAAGACGGTTTTTAAGAATTTGATTTTCATTTTCCAGCAAATCAGGGTCTTTATCGATAATCTCCATAGCAATAGAGCGCACAAGTTGAATAATATCGCCATCTTCGGCCAGATTAGCAAGTTTAAGGCGGAAAGGAATTCCGCTTTGCTGTGTGCCTTCCATATCTCCAGGCCCGCGTAATTTTAAATCAACTTCGGCAATCTTAAACCCATCGGAAGAATCTACCATTGTTTTCATGCGTAAACGGCTATCTCTCGAAAGCTTATTCGATGTCATTAAAATGCAGAAAGATTGGTCGCTGCCACGTCCCACACGCCCGCGCAACTGATGCAATTGCGAAAGGCCAAACCGCTCAGCACTTTCTATCACCATTACTGAAGCATTGGGCACATTTACCCCCACCTCGATTACAGTAGTGGCCACCATAATATTGGCTTGTCCGCTCACAAAAAGCTGCATACTACGGTCCTTGTCCACGGGTTTCATTTTGCCATGCACAATTGTAGTAACAAATTGTGGCTGTGGAAAAGCCCTGGTAATGCTGTTATATCCGTCTTCAAGGTCTTTATAATCAAATTTTTCTGATTCTTTAATAAGCGGATATACCACATAAATTTGTCTACCGATGGCAATTTGTTCACGCATAAACCCAAAAATTCTCAAACGAGCGGCATCAGTGGCATGTATGGTTTTAATCTCTTTTCTACCCGGCGGAAGTTCATCTATCACCGACACATCTAAATCACCGTAAAGCGTCATTGCGAGCGTTCGCGGAATTGGAGTTGCTGTCATCACCAAAATATGAGGCGGGGTATCGTTCTTTTTCCAAAGTTTGGCCCTTTGAGCCACTCCAAACCGATGCTGCTCGTCGATAACCACCAGTCCAAGATTTTGAAAAATCACTTTATCTTCAATAAGTGCGTGAGTACCAATAAGAATATGAAGTTGTCCATTTTCAAGTTCTTCGTGAATAATATCACGTTGCTTCTTTTTCGTTGAGCCAGTTAGAATCCTTACATTCAGATTCATTTGTTTGAGCAAATCGCGTATGGTTTCAAAATGCTGATTGGCCAAAATTTCTGTTGGAGCCATCAAACAAGCCTGAAAACCATTGTCCAAAGCCAAAAGCATGGCCATAAGCGCCACCAATGTTTTTCCGCTTCCAACATCTCCTTGCAAAAGCCGGTTCATTTGGATAGCTGAACCTAAATCCTTTCGAATTTCTTTAATAACACGTTTTTGGGCATTAGTAAAGTCGAAAGGGCGATATTTTTCGTAAAAATCCATGAAATATTGCCCCACTTTTTCAAACGCAAAACCAATAAATCGCTTTCTAATCTGCATAGTTTTGGCAAGGCCTAGCTGAATATAAAAAAGTTCTTCGAATTTTATCCTATAACGGGCCTTTAGCAGCAATTCGTTGCTATGCGGAAAATGCATTTGTTTTAAGGCCTCGCCCAAAGGCATTAATCCGTATTCAAGAAGCATGGAATCTGGTAAAGTTTCGTCAACCCTAACTCCATCCTTAAAAACATCAAGCAATAAACCTTGAATAACTTTTAATCCGATAAATTTTCGCTTCATGGTTTCGGTAATGGTATAAATACCCTGAAACCCGCTAAAATTTTTACTTTTATCGGCATTCATCTCTTCAATATCCGGATGGGCCATATTTATTTTATGGTTAAAAACATTAGGTTTACCAAAAAAAATATAAGAATTGCCCACTTTGTATTTATCAGTAATCCATTTTATGCCTTTAAACCATATAAGTTCCATTGTACCAGTATCGTCGGCGACATAAGCCAAAAGCCGTTGTGTATTTTTTTCCCCTTCTTTTTGAAATCGAATAATCTTACCAATAAACTGAATATAGGGCAATTCGCCATTTATTTCAGAAATTTTATAAAATTTAGAACGATCTATGTATCTATAAGGAAAATAAAAGAGCAAATCTTCAATAGTTTCCATTTCAAGTTCACGAAAGAGAGTTCCGGCCTTTTTTTCACCAACTCCTTTTAAAAATTTTATGTTTGTGTTTATGTTTATCATACTTAAATATCAAAAGCTTAACTAATTTACTAAGCCAAAAAAAAAAAGTGAATGATGTAAAATAAAAATAAAATGTAATAAACGAAAATAAGAAAAATAATTATCTTTAACCAGAAAAATAAAGATTCGCCAAATACCAAAAAAAAATATTGGAATTTGTATAAAAATGAAATAGTTTTGTGTTGAAAAACCCAAAAATTAGCGTAATTATGTACTTCAAAAAATCAATCTTAGCAACGAGTGTTTTATTGATGCTCGGTTTAGGAAGCGGATGTTTCTTAGACCAGGATAGCGCCTGTTTCGAAACAGAGTTTTCGTCTTATGAGGTAGGCGAAACGGTGGTATTCAAAAATTGTTCCGATGCAGCAACAGACTATTTGTGGGATTTTGGCGACGGAGAGCAACAATATGGTACATCGGCCACACATATTTACAATACTGCCGGCAATTATACAGTAACACTTACTGCTTATTTCGGCGATGAGAGTAAATTTGCACGCGGTGTAGTAGAAGTGATTGCGCCCACAGAACTGCAAAT
This sequence comes from Acetofilamentum sp., assembly GCA_020720625.1. Lineage (GTDB taxonomy): Bacteria > Bacteroidota > Bacteroidia > Bacteroidales > DYOH01 > DYOH01. The sequence goes on from DYOH01000050.1 coordinate 13,096, forward strand.
AAGCACCTACTTCGAAGGAACCTATAATGCAGTAGCAGGAGTTGACGTAATTTTATACAAATCATTGAGCGATTGGGAAAAAGATGTAAACAGAGTGGCAAGTACTTTTACAGACGCCAATGGAGTAGCCAGATTTACCTCCGATAGAACAAATGGCTTCAATCTCAATGCACAACAGTACTATTTGTATGCATCAAAAAACACCGAAAATGGTTCAGGCTATTATAGCAATCAGGAAACCAACTATCAAACATCGGTGCTTAATGTTGGCCAAATCAACTATTTTGAAATCGATTTAAGATTTTATCCTTATAAAAGCCAAAATATCAAAACAAATCAAAAAGATTTTCATAAACCTTAAAAAAAAATAAAATTTTATGAACAGAATTTTCAGTATTGCTTTAATATTTATTTTATTCCCCAGTTTTAATTTAATAGCACAAGATAGCACTCAGGTTTGGAAATTTGGGGGAAACAGCTTAATCTCCATCTCACAAGTTTCGCTAACCAATTGGGCAGCAGGCGGCGAGAATTCTTTAAGTTCGGTAGGAGAACTCAACTTATTTGCTAACTACAAAAAAGACAAAATTAGTTTCGACAATAAACTTAGTCTGGCCTATGGTATATTAAAACAAGGCGAAAAACCAGTAATAAAAAGCGACGATAGAATAGACCTAAGCTCAAAATTCGGCCGTCAGGCATCAAAAGTATGGTATTATGCGGCATTACTAAATTTTAAAACCCAATTTACAGATGGGTTTAATTATCCAAACGATTCAGTAAGAATATCCACTTTTTTGGCACCAGCTTACCTTGGTTTTTCTGTGGGTATGGATTATAAGCCCAACGATAAAATAAGTACCTATTTTTCGCCTGTATCGGGAAAAACCACGATAGTAAACGACGAAATACTTTCAAATGCAGGCGCCTTTGGTGTAGAAACCGGGAATAAAGTGCGCTGGGAACTTGGAGGTTATTTTAAGTTAGCATCAAAGCATAAGATAATGGAAAATGTAAATTTTGAAAATACCCTCGAACTTTTTTCTAATTATATTAATAATCCTCAAAATATTGATGTAAATTATGTTGGTCTTATCAACATGAAAGTAAACAAATTTTTATCGGCGAATTTATCGGCGAATTTAATTTACGACGATGATATAAAAATATTAGTAGACGAAAATACAGGAAAAACAGGCCCCAGAACACAATTTAAAGAAGTTTTCGGATTGGGAATTTCTTTCAAATTTTAATTAAACTAAATCATCCGGAATGAAACAAAAACTTTATCTGTTATTAAGCTTAGTTATTTTGACAAGCTTTAGCGTTTTAAGTCAAGAGCAGCTCAAGCATGAGCAAAGATGGCATATTGCCTCCGATAGCACTTTTTATATCAATTGGCATCTACCAGCTTATCTGCGAATATCTACTTCGCCCGAGCCCGGTGCTAAATCGCACTTGTTGTATAGCAAATCAAGCCCGCAGTTTAGTAACCCAATGTATTTGGAAAAAGGATACAACACCATTAGAAGTCCTTGGCGAATAGACCCAAAAACAAGAGAAATTATCTTACCCAAACAAGATGTGGTTTTTGATGTTTTCGCCGATGCTGATGCACCGGTTACTAAAGCAAACTTCAATAAAGCAGCAAAATATATCAGAAATGGTGTTACATACTACGGTAAAGGTTTAATTATTTCGCTCAACTCAAAAGATGCTTTATCGGGTGTGGAAAAAGTTTACTATTCTCTTAATGGAGAGCAATTTAAAGAGTATTCCACAGAATTTGAAGTAGAACAAGAGAAAGAATATTCGCTAAAATTTTATGCTGCCGATAATGTTGGAAATGCTGAAATAACCAATGAAATTAAATTTTATTTGGATGCCTCTGCCCCCAAAGTTAATGTTTCAATAGAAGGTAATTTTGTAAACAAAATTGCATCCGGAAGTAGCAAAGTGGTTATTAGCACCGAAGACGGACTCTCGGGAGTTAAACAAACATTTTACTCTCTAAATGGCGGAAAACCACAGTTGTATACTCAGCCCATTCCAACAAGTACACTAACCGACCAAAGACCCGTTTTTCTGGTTTATAGTATTGACAACGTTTCAAACAATAGTGCTGGCGACAAAGAAGGCGAAAATCCATTAGAGGGTGCAATACAATTTGAGTTTACAAACGATAAAGAAGGTCCGGTAACGGCCATAAAAGTAATTGGCGATTATGCCAAAGGAAAATTTGAATATGTTTCGCCCCGAAGTAAGATAGAAGTTTCGGCCAAAGATGAATTCTCTGCTGTTGCATCAATCAAATACGGCATAAATAGCTCAGCTACAAATTTATATGCTACTCCGTTTAACCTACCCGATAAAAAAGGAAGTGTAACTGTAAGCTATATGGCCACAGATGCTGTAGACCAATCATCAGCAGTAAAATCCAAATTTTATTATATGGATAATACAGCACCTACATCAGGGATTACTTATCGATTACCTCAATTTTTTAACAGAGACACCTTATTTGTGAATAAATCTACCAAAATAAAACTATTTTCGGGCGATTATGAGGCAGGTATTTCAAAAATTGAATATTCAGTAGATGGGGCTGCTTATCAGACCTATACAGATGAATTTACAATTGCAAACGAAGAAGGTTATCATACCATCAAATTCAGAGGTACAGATTTAGTTAATAATGTGGAAATAGAAAAAAGCAGTTTCTGTTTGGTAGACAACAATGCTCCCGATATTTTTGTTAATTTCAGTATTCAATCTACTGGAAAAGAAGTAAAAGACGGAAAAACATTCCCAGTATATCCATCTTATACCCAGCTATATGTAGCTGCAACAGATAGGTATAGCGGTGCCGAGAAAATTTACTATTCGATAAACGGCGGAATACAATCTTTATATATAAGCGCCAAAGACATTGCCGACAAAAAATTGCTATCTAAAGCAGGATTTTATGCAGTAAAAATAAAAGCTGTAGATAAATTAGGAAACGAAAGCGAAGAAACCGTTGAATTTTTTATCAAATAGCTCTTTAGTAACTGTAAAAAAAAACCATTTATTAGAAAATTTTCAAATAAATGTTTTTTTTTATTAATGCGTTATTAAAAACAATAAAAAAACTTATACTAAACCGCTCTCAAATTTGGCAAAAAAATATTTGCTTTATAGTTCAGTATTCGGTTAATCCTTCGACAAATAATTACGCTATATTATTTCAGTTCAAAACAATCCACCTTGTTGGTAAATTTCCATTTGCACATCGTAAAATGGCTGAATATGCATTATTTTATTCTTATTAAGATTAATCAGCTCTCCGGTTTCAAAATTTACACTAAGCAAATCGCCATCTTCGATCGCTATATTTTCCATTGTATCATAAGTCATGATAGGCATTGCGGCATTAATGGCATTACGCTCGTAAATAGCACCAAAAGATTGCGCAAGAATAAGGCTTACGCCTAAAGCCAAGAAACAATCTACTGCCTGTTGACGAGAACTTCCACTGCCAAAATTTTTCTCCACAACCAAAATATCACCGGGTTTTACCTTTTTAGAGAAATCTTCGTATCCTTCCAGATTATCAAAAGTATACTGCCCCATTTCTTCCATTTTAGTAATAGCCAGATATCGGTTATGAAAAATCATATCTGTATCAATATTGCTTTGCTTAATAAACCAAACCCTTCCTTCTACTTTGGTGGGTTTAAATTGCAGATTTTTTGTATTTTTGGCGTTCAGATGCGAATCAGAAAAAGTATCCGGATGCTCAAATTCCATTGGAAAATCGGGAATAGCATCGGCGGTTGTAATATATCCGGCAATTGATGAAGCTATAACCGTTTGCGGAGAAGCAAGGTAAACCTCACCTTTGCCTTGTTTTCCAGGGAAATTTCTATTTCCGGAGCTCACCGTAATTTCGCCTGCTCCATTTTGCCCCACCTGACCAGCGGCACATCCGGCACATCCGGCATTAGAAACCAATGCCCCGGCGTTTTTAAAAATATCAATCAATCCTTCGTTTAAGGCTTCTTTCCAAATTTCGTCGGTAGCAGGTACAATTTTAAGTACTACTCCAGGAGCCACTTTTCTATTTTTAAGTAATTGAGCAGCAATTCGTAAATCTTCCATCCTACCATTGGTACAACTTCCCAAAAAAGCAGAATCTATCTTAATTTTGGCAATTTGATTTATCACATTTGTATGATGTGGTGCTCCAGGCAAAGAAACCCTCGGTTTAAAAGTACTTATATCAATTTGATAAGTAAAAGCGTAATGTGCATTTTCGTCGGCCTTCACCAATTCAATAATCTTGCCGGCTTTTTTACTGCTAAATTCCAGAATTTCGCTATTTGGAGTAAAAAAGAGAATAATCGCCCCCATTTCAGTGCCCATGGATGAAATTGTAATACGCTCATCCATGGTAAGTTTATCTACCTCGGTACCATATATTTCCACACTGTATCCAAGCAGTTGATTAGCACCAAAAATGGCCAACAAGTTAAGCACTATATCTTTAGCACTAATATTTTGGGGTCTGTTACCTACAAGCTCCAGTTTTACGCTCTCGGGCACCTTAAACCAAACGCTGCCTTTTGCCCATGCCACAGCAATATCCACATCGCCCATTCCTTGACCAAAAGCACCCACAGCGCCCAGAATATTGGCATGCGAATCGGTAGTAACGGCTGTAGTGCCGCTATATGCCAATCCTTCGTTAATTAACGTATGTGTACCAATACCGTTATCAATATCATACACTTTAATTCCATGATTTCGGGCAAATTGCCTGCAAATATGCTGATTAACGGCATATTTTTGGTCTGACCCCGTAGGATTCGTATCGAAAGTGAAAAAAGTTTTAGCCGGATTTTCAATACTTAAACCCTTTTCAGTGATATGTTTAACCACATTAGCGCCACCAAAATCGCGTGCCACTCTGGTATCAATTTCAATATCAATAATATCACCAGGTTTCACAAAATCGTATTTTGAGTGTCTGGCCAGAATTTTTTCTATTAGAGTTTGATTCATTATACAAATTTTTTGAACAAATTTAAGAACTAAAACGATTGCAGAAATAGAAGATTGGATTTTTTTTTTATAATTTAGAGCATCAAAAAAAAGCCACAAAAACTTGAAATAAAAAAAGCCAATATCAAACACAAAATATGCTTTTTTTTTCAAATAAACATAAAAACGGAACTTATAACCCACGAAAACAGTAATTTATGAAAATGGTAATGATTTATGCCGATACATTTGAATATGTTCCGATGGAAAAAACCCTTGAAGAATTTGAAACCATTGAGCACGGAGAAACGTTTAATCAGATATTAGTAGGATTTATACAAGTAGAAGAAACAGATGAAGAAGATATTAACGGAGTGGAAAAAAAATTGGTCAAAAACCTGAAATGGGCAGCAGGCAAAAATAATACCAAGCGTATTCTGCTGCATTCATTCGCACATTTATCGGAGAGTAAGGCCGATGCCAGATTTACTAAAGAGATATTTAATTTGGCAGAAATAAGACTAAAAAATGCCAGATACGAAGTATTTCAGACTCCCTTTGGATATTTTCTGGATTTGAATTTTCGTGCTCCGGGAGTATCGCAAGCCCGAATATTCAAAAGTTTTTAGTCTGGCGAATTTTTCCTAAATTTATTACATTTTAAAAATGATACACTCATGCAGATAAATTTTCTAAAAAGCAGACTAGCGGAGGCCTCCGAAATTATTTACACATCCAAATATACGGTAGCCTTCACAGGTGCAGGTATTTCAGTAGAAAGTGGCATTCCATCTTTTCGCGGCAAAAATGGATTGTGGAGCAAATATAATCCGGTTGTTTTAGAGTTAAATTACTTTCATGATAACCCATTAGAATCGTGGAAAGTGATCAAAGAAATATTTTACGATTTTTTTATGAAAGTAGACCCCAACCCTGCCCATTTTACCTTATCACATCTGCAGGAAAGCGGATTACTACAAGAAATAATAACACAAAATATTGATGGATTACATCAGCATTCGGGCAGTAATAAGGTAATTGAATTTCATGGCACCTCAATGCAATTAGTATGTACAAAATGCGGGCAAAAATACACGCAATTGGCACATTTACTTGAAAATCTGCCGCCGCGGTGCGAAAAAGATAATGCAGTGCTCAAGCCCGATTTTATTTTCTTTGGCGAAGGCATTCCGCCCTTGGCCTACGAAAATTCGGTTAAAGCCATGAAACAAGCTCAAACACTAATAATTGTTGGCACCACCGGAGAAGTAGCACCTGCTTCGAGCTTACCCTATATTGTAAAACAAAACGGGGGAAAAATTATAGAAATAAATACAGAATCTACCAGCTACACCGATAGTATAAGCGACGTATTTCTTGCCGGAAAAGCGGGAGAGATTTTGCCCGAAATAGAAAAGTTAATCATTGGTAAAATGTAATATATGAACAAATTTAAACTACTACTATTTGCAAGCTTTTTCCCTATATTTTTGCATTCGTGCAGCGACAAAAAGCGTCAAAACGATTTGGATAACGAAAAATATGCAGAAGAAAAGAGCCGGATAATCTATCGAATTCCATCTCCCATTGAGATTTTTAATTTGCTGCAAAATGCACAACTTGATTTCCACGAGCAAGTATTAAATCCATTGGGTAATTGGGAGAACTACAATTCATTAAAGTCGCAGGCACTCAACATGGGAATATATAGTGCCGATCTTGCATATACAGCTGCCTATGAGCAATATCAAGAATCTTTACTCTACTTCAATTTAATTCGAAAACTGGGAAATAAAATTGGTATTGGCAATGTTTTTTCCGACGAAATGGCAGCAAGAGTGCAGAATAATCTCAATAATGCCGATTCGCTTTCTACCATAAGCGGTGCCTACTACAAGGGCATGATTGATTATCTGACAGAAAACCGTAAAACCACAGAACTGGCCTTAATATATACCGGCGGCTGGGTAGAAGCATTGTATATTCTTTGCAACACCATAGATACTCTTGGCACCAACGACCAATTAATGAAAGAATTGGCCGATCAAAGTTTGGTTGCACAAAACCTGGAAGCATTACTTCTGCTGGATACAAATGTAATTGAAATAAGGAATGCCTATACAGAGCTTAGTCCACTTTTTGATGTATTTAATGAGGTTGAAATGCTTTCGTCCGAAGAAATTCAGGTGGCAACCGTTGGCGATGAAATTGTAGTTAAAGGTGGCTCAGTCTATTCTTTCGATAAAGCTAAATGTGGCAATCTTAAGTTATTAGTCAATCAAATAAGGTCCACATGGATTTTAAAATAATCTATAAAAAAAATTCCCATGAATAAAAAAATTCTTGTATTGTTATCAATGTTGCTATTCTTTGTACAATATCTTCCGGCGCAAAAAGAAGGATTTATATTTAATAATCAATCGGATAATATTGAGGTTAACACGCTTGCATCATCAAGAGTAAATATTGTATGTTCCAACGAAAATATTTATAAATTCAGAATTGTACCTGATGAAGGCATCAAAAAAGTGCATTTCAGAATCATAGCGCCCAAAACCAATATTGTGATATACGATAATGCAAAAGAAGGCTACACTTTAGAAAAAACATTAAATATGCAAAACTCGTTGGTTGTAATGGTAGAAATTAAATTGGTAGCCACCGAAGATGATCTTGAAGACGAGGATTTTGTATCAAATGGATGGGTTGCACTGCTTATCGAGCACAAGCTGAAATAATGTTTAATCGTCGGATATTTTCTGTAACCACTTTCGATATACATTAAACATTCTGGATTTCGAAATAAAGCCTGCGTATTTGTTCTCCTGAATAAAGGGCAAATTCCAGGCTTTAGTTCGTTCAAATTTATCCATAATTTCCTGCATTGTATCTGTATGATTTATAATGGCCGGCGGAATTTGCATAAATAATTCTATTGCAGAGTCGTATCTTGAAATATCAAACATAATTTCCCTAATATCATCAAGCAAAATAACCCCTTCCAGCTCATCTTTTTGGTTGAGCACCGGAAACAAATTTCGCTTTGAATGTGCCACCGTCTCAATTAAATCGCCTAAGCTTTGTCCAATGTAAGCTTTTCCGAAATCATTTTCAATAAGCGATTCTTTTTGCATGAGTACCAAAATTGCTTTATCCTTGTTGTGCGTTAGCAACTCCCCCTTTGTTGCCAGTTGTTTAGTAATAATTCCATGTTCAAGAAACAGTTTTGTGGTAATATAGCTTATCGTAGAAGCCAGCATCAAAGGTACAATAAGTGCGTACCCACCGGTAATTTCGGCAATGAGAAAGATTGATGTTAAAGGGGCGTGAAGCACTCCTGCCAATACAGCGGCCATGCCTACCATAATAAAATTGATGGTGTTAATGGGGCTGGTAAACCCAATCAGATTAATTATTTCGGCCACCAAATAACCCATAATGGCCCCTGTAAAAAGCGTTGGGGCAAAAATACCGCCAATTCCGCCGGCATTAATTGTAAAAGAAGTAGATACAACCTTTAACAGCATGAGCAAAAACAAAAAGCCCAGAAAAATGTAAGTATTGTTTCCTAGATCTTCAAAAACTGTACTCTTAATCAACCTAAGCTCATTAGCTTTAAAAAAAGCCTTAATTACTTCAAAACCCTCGCCCCAAAGTGGTGGAAACAAAAACAACAACAATCCTACAAATAAACTACCAATGGCAAAGCTTTTTATTTGTGCTTGTTTTTTCATCCAATCCTCAATTTTGAGATAGGTTTTGGTAAAATAAACCGAAATAAAAGAGGCCAGAATACCTAAAAGTAGATAAAAACCAATATGTTTTGGTTCGAATGGACTGATTTGACTAAAATTAAACAAAACTTGCTGATCAGAAAAAAGCCTTGTGGTAATAGCACCAGAGATACTAGCCAGAAGCAATGGAATAAGCGAAAAACGACTTAGATCTATAAGCAACACTTCGAGTGTAAAAATAATTCCTGCAATAGGTGTGTTGTAAATAGCGGCTATACCGCTTGCAGCGCCGCAAGCCAAAAAAAGTATGCTGGTTTTGTAATCAAGTTTTAGCCATCGTGCCACCACCGAACCAATAGATGAGCCGCTTGAAATAATTGGAGATTCAAGCCCCACCGAGCCACCAAAACCGGCAGTAAGCGCCGCCCCAAGAATAGATGAATACGATTTATGACTTTCTACTTTTCCGCTTTGCTTGGAAATAGAATGGAGTAAGGCAGCTATCCCATGATTAGAGCTGTTTTTTAAAATATACTTTGTAAAAAGTAAGGTTAATGCAAGGCCGACAATTGGAAATAAAATCAACAGAAAATTTTGGTAATGAAAAGCAAAATCAGAAAACAAAAAAGCCCTTATTCGAAAAACCGCACTTCGCAAAAAATGTGCGGCAATACCCGAAAAAAAACCGATTAATATGCTAAAAATCAAAATATAAAACCGTCTATTGGCTCCAGCCAACAAAAGGCGTATCCGACGAACAATATTTTTTGTTGCTTCCAAATATGCGCTTTATTTTAGTGTCAATGTAGCCAAAACAGGTAAATGATCTGATATAAAGTAATTATCATTTCGCTTATCGTCGATGTGCATATAATTATCTACATCAAAACCACTAATAAAAATATAGTCAATTCGCTCGTTTACAATTTTTTGTGCATCAAAAGCATTAAAAGTGCCAATAGGGCCATAAGGTTTTTTTTGAGAGATGAGATAGGCATCGTGCATTTTTTCGGAGAGAAGAGCCACGCTTTTGCTTTGTGCAGCGCTATTTAAATCTCCCATGAAAATTAAAGGTAAATTAGCTGCATTCAATTCTTCTATTTTCTTGAGCACCAACAATGCCGAATTCTGACGAGCTTGCACTCCAATATGATCAAAATGAGTATTGAAAACCCAAAACTGCTTTCCGCCTATTTTGGTTTCAAACAATGCATAGCTACAAATGCGTTTATAGGCTGCATCCCAACCTAAAGATGGCTTCTCGGGAGTTTCGGATAGCCAAAAAGTATTTTCGATAATCACTTTATAAAGTGTTGTATCGTAAAAAATGGCCGAATATTCGCCCTTATTATTGCCATCATCGCGGCCAACTCCCACAAACCGATATTGCTTTAATGACTGAGAAATATCAGTCATTTGATCTGGTAAAGCTTCTTGCACACCAAATATTTCCGGCTGATAAAAATCAATCAAACTAAAAAAAGATGCTTTGCGATGAGTCCAGCAATTTAGCGAATCTGATGCCAAATCTAATCTGATATTATAGCTCATAACTCGCATAGATTGGGCTTTGATATTGGAAAATATTCCTGCAAAGCCAAATATTAATATAAAAAATAGTCTATTCATGCCTAAATCATTTGTTTTATTTAAAAATATATCGATAAAATTCTATTTCAAATAAATAACTAAACTTTTTCCTCTTTAATGAGCAAAGAAGCCACAACAGAAATTGCCATAAACCCTAAGATAATTGCCAATGATAATATAATGGGAAATTTGTAGAAGCCGGAAATAAGCATTTTTGCACCAACAAAAACCAATATGGCGGCCAAACCAAATTTTAAAAATTTAAAGTATTGCACTATTCCGGCCAAAGCAAAATATAAAGCACGCAGCCCCATAATGGCAAAAACATTAGAAGTATACACGATAAAAATATCATTAGAAATGGCCAAAACTGCCGGAATAGAATCAACAGCAAAAATTAGATCAGAGAACTCTATCACAATCAAAGCAATAAAAAGTGTAGTGGCATAAATTCTGCCGTTTTGCCTAACAAAAAACTTACCATCGTGAAATTGAGTACTGACAGGCATCATTTTTTTGAAAATGATGACCAAAGGATATTTGTCAGGCTCAATTTTTTTGTCCTTTTCAAAAGGAATTTTAGCACCTGTATAAATTAAAAATGCACCAAAAACGTAAATAATCCAATGAAAATGACTAATTAACTGTATTCCTGCGAAAATAAAGATAATACGGAGCACCAGCGCCCCTAAAATTCCCCAGAATAATATTTTATGCTGATACTTGCCAGAAATATGAAAAAACTTAAAAATCAGGATAAAAACAAATAGATTATCAACGCTTAACGATTTTTCGATTACATAGGCTGTAAAATATTCCATGGCCTTCTGGCTACCTTCGATGTAATATATGCCAACATTGAATGCCAGAGCCAAACTTATCCAGATTATGCTCCATCGAATGGCTTCGCTAATCTTAATTTCCTGATTCTTTTTATGAAAAACAAATGAGTTCAGTCTAAAAACTATTTTTGAGACAATGCAAAGATAAAAAAAAAATA
>DYOH01000051.1 GCA_020720625.1 Acetofilamentum sp.
TAAAAAAACCTTTGCAGCAAAAAAAAGAAGAAATACTCACGCAAAGCCGCAAAGAGAAGAATTTAAGGAAAGAAATACTCTCTTAAAAACCTTTGCGTCTTTGCGCCTTTGCGAGGAAAAAAATCTTTCTTAAAAAAACCTTTGCAGCAAAAAAAAGAAGAAATACTCACGCAAAGCCGCAAAGAGAAGAATTTAAGGAAAGAAATACTCTCTTAAAAACCTTTGCGTCTTTGCGCCTTTGCGAGGAAAAAAATCTTTCTCTACCGAAGATTATTTAATCTGTATTTTAATGGATTGATTACCTGTTTTTATCGATTCGTAGCTGATAGTAGCATTACCAGCCCCAACAAGAAACTCAAATTCTTTGGTTTCGAATCCGGGAACATAGAAAAACTGCACTTCGGGTTTGAACTCCTTGTATTGCACTTTATTGAGATACAAATCGGTGATTTCTCCACCCGAGACAACATCAACACCGCTTATTTTAAGCATATCCGGACGATGCAATTTATTGCGGTATGCCGAATAAGTCATTGTAGAAATGGCTTTGCTGTTACTTATGCGCAGCCTTACGCGGAATAAGTCGTTGCTTACTTTTATTGTCTCAAGATGTTCGAGCTTAATATCGGGAGTTTGCTCGGCAGTGAAAATTACTGCTGATGCATTGCGGTGAATTAAATCTATCAGCATAAATGGAGCCGGCATTCTTGAACTCATTTTTAGCCATCCGCCAATTTCCACTTCGCCATAATTAGGATGATTGAATTTTGTCCAATCCTTGAAAAGCGTTCCATGCGCTACATTGTCGTTGTAGAGCAGTCTTTGATAATCAGGACTTAACTCTGTTTTTTGTTTTTCGTCGAGAACGCCTTTATAAGTCTCCTGTTCGTCCATAAAAAGTTCTCCAACAAATCCAAAAGAGCCAATCAGATTATCAGTAAAATCTACAAAATCGCCATAAGTTCCGTATAAATCTTTCCAACTGATTAAATACTTGTAGCCTGGCACAATGCGTTCGGCATTAACACCCAGGTAGTCGTACACTTTAATATCTTCTCGAGGCAATTCGCCTTGTTCCGAAGTGCTTGGGCCTCTGAGAAACATACCACCGTAATTGTGAAAAGCAAAAACTACGAGAATATTCTGATGTGCCAAAAGATACTCTTTAATTGCTTTAATTCCTTTTCCCTGAGCAGGATAAGCACCGGCACCGCGCTGCACATAATTGGGTTGCCAATTGTAACCCCAGTTACGGTTAGGGTCGAGAAAACCTTCGGCATCTTCGTTTATTCGGCCATCCCCATCGTTATCTATACCTTCGTTTCCGAGCATTGTCCATTCGCCCTTTTCTCCGGGTTTTATTCTAACCATCAGACGTGGATCTTCCGGACTGGTTTTATACTCCCCGTTTGGATCTTTCTTACGCATTTGTACAATATTTCCGTCTTTGTCTAAATCATCCGGAAAATCTTCGTCGAAAAGACCATCTTTATCGTCGTCGAAAGGAACACGGATGCTGCGACTCGAATGCATGGTGTTTGCATCCTGCATAAAATGAAAACGTCCGTCTACGTTCACGATAGGAATGATGTAGTATGCATTTTTATCGAGTAATGCCTTGATATTATTGTTATTTGCATAATTTTTAAGCATATAATCTGCAAAATATAAGCACACTTCAGTGGCCTGAAGTTCGTTGCCATGAATATTTCCATCAACGTAAACACCAGTTTTTGAGGAGGCTTCGCCTGTAGCAGGATTATTAATTTCGAGCGCCCAAATTTCTCTTTTTTCGTCGCTACGGCCTACGAGCACGGCTTTGGCAAATTTGGGGTAGGTTTTTTCAAAAGCTTTGATGGCCGCTACGGTTTCGTCGTAGCTATAGTATCTGTCGAAACGCAAAGGCATTTCTATTAATTGGGCTTTTAGCGAGAATGCAAACGCTAAAATGATGATTTCTATGATGAATATTTTTTTCATTTGCTTTAATTTTGACATTGTTTTCTACTGCTGATAAATGTTATCACTACTTTATTGTCGCGGAAAATCTTATTGCTTTGTTTCATGGATTATAAAATTTTGACTTACGCTATCAGAGATTTATCGTTTTTTCGTTGCCATGTGCTTGTGGTGCAGCAATTTTTATTTGCAGACTTTGTTTTTGTGCCGATTGAATCATAAAGCTGAATTTTTGTACCGATTTAGCATCCAATGCAAGAACAGGCGTGCGCTGCAATCCTTGCAGAAAACTTATGTTTTTGCCGTTGATGCTTAGAATTGCGGGAGCTGGCTGCTTGTTTCGTTTGCCCATGGCTGTGGTAAATGGCAAAGCGCCCGTATTTTCGATATAAATATCAATCTGATAAACTCCTTTTCCTAAGTTTTTTATTTCGGTGCTTTTTATGGAGAGTTGAGCCAACTTTTTAGATAAATCCATAATAAATGGCATATTGGTGCTTAAAATGGAGTCTATTAAGTTTACCTGTGGCGTATTTTGCGCAAAAGGTACAGTTCCGCCTATTTCCACTTCGCCTAATTGCGGGTGATTAAAGGGTTTCCATGCAACAAAGGCTTTTCCGCCGGATGAGTTTTCGTTGTAATGAATAAATGCTTTTTGTTCTTTGCTTAGCTCACCTTCTTTTTTGGGCGCATTTTCGGCCATTTTTTTCATCATTCCGGCCATTTGTTTAGTGCTAAATTGGCCTGATTTCAACATTTCTACTGTTTTTTCGGCAGTAAACTGGGCAGGAGCATTATTCTCTTTCAGGAAAGCCTCAATTTTTTCATTTCCAAGCTGTATAAACTCATCGTTACTCATGTTTTCGAGTTTTTCAAGCGTAATTCCGCTGCCTTCTTTTTTCTCTTCTTTGGCCTCGGGCAAGGTCCATAAATTCATGCTAAAAGTGGGTATTCCGAGTTGATAGTAAGACCAAAGTTCAAAACTGGCATCTTTGGATGGTGATGGAGACAGATTTTTTACTTCTTTTTTTAAATTTTTGAGATAATCAGCATATTCCTTATTTATTTGGGCATAGAATTTTAAATCGTCTTTTTCCGGATTAACCGCAGCTCCCAATCCAAGCATATTTATTATCATCGATTCATCAACTTCCATTCCGGGAGGCATTATTTTGGCCACCATTTCTTTTACTTCTGCAAAATTATAGGTTTTTTCGGGGTCGGCGTTGATATAACCAGCAAATCGGTGCGGAATTTTTATATTATTTAAGTCGGCTGTTCCTTTTCTTCCCCCTTCGGGCTGAATTGTTATAAAACTAGATGTGCCAAAAGTAATGGTCATGGCAATTTCGGGGTGATTCATTATAAATTCAATCAGCGAGTAAGTTTCGGTTTCTTTTCCCGGATACAAGCCCGAAGTGGGATTGTGATATTTGAACAAATGCGGAAAAGATGCACCAATATTTACGCCTCCTGCGGGATCTTCGTTGTATTCGCCATCCTTGTCATTATCAATACCTTCGGTATAAATTTCGAAAATGCCGGTTTCTCCGTTCGATGCATCAGCTTTGCGCATAAAATAATGGCTAAGCGGGTCGATAATGAATTTTCCGTTAGGCGATTTTTTGCGCATTTGAGTAATATATCCGTCATTGTCTAAATCTTCGAATCCATCTTCGTCGATAGCTTCGTCCATATCGTCGTTTATGGGCGATAGATTTCTGATGTTCTCGAATTTAAGTGCTGCAAAATAGGTTTTGGCAGCATCCGGATTTCCGTTGGCCAGAATATACCAGGTATAATTTTGCTGGTACTCGGTTTTTTTTGCTAATTCAGTGGCCAAATATAAAGCAGCTTCGGTGCTTAAGGGCAAATTTCCTTCCATATTTGCCGCCACAAAAATGGCCGGTAAGCTTTTACCGGCAGCTTTGGTTTCTTTGCCAATCTCCAGCACGTAGTAGTTATTTCCACCGGGCGTTTGCGCCAGTTTGTGCATGGCTGCATTTCCTCCCGATGCAATTTTTTGCATCATGGCTTCTGCTTCGGCAGGACTATGGTATTGATTAAACTGTGAATAAGCATTTTGTGCCGGTACTGCTAAAATCAGCAGAGCAAAGCACCACAAAAAAAGCATTTTTTTCATGTTCTTGTTTTATGAGGTTTAATAGCTATAAATTTGTTATAAGTATCTCTTTTTATGTTTTATATAGTTCTACCCTTAAACATCTTTGGGGATACTGATAGACAAATCTACTTAAATAAATTTATTAAACTATGAATTGGCGATATTTAGCTTCTTTTTGTAGATAAACGGAATAAAAATAATGATGAAAGTAGATTACAGTTCATAATTTATGAGTCTAGTCTAAAAACCCTGCCAGCGTTGATTTTTATAAAATGCTGTAACTGTACTAAACAGTTTATAAGTCAATTAAGAAAACGCTGGCAGGGGTATAATCATTTTTTCAATCTTTTTAGACTGAACTCAAAAATGCTTCGAAAATTTAAAGGCATTGCAAAATCAGGTAACACAGTTATTAACGAAGAAGATTGGTATATGCAATGAAAATATTTGTAGAAAGTTCAATTTTAGTTGAGTATATAAAAGGCAATCAGACAGATTTGCTTGAACATTTGATTTCTTCCGAGCTTGAATTATATACGAATGCAATTGTTTTCAGCGAATTCATGTTTTATTATTTAGCCGTAATTGGTGAGAAATTACCACTTGCACTAAAAGAGAGCAACCAAATCAAAAGGATTATCGAACTGCATAATCCGACTACACTATTCACTATTCCCTATACACTCGCCAACCACAAAGAAATTGAGATGGATGCTAAAATTACTGTACTGAAACTGAATACAATGAATTTACGACTTTCTCTATTGCTCAAAACAATGGCATACACCATTTTAATTATGCTATTGCTGGTAATGGCCAATAGCGCCGCCAAAATAATGGCCTGGGTACTTACCTGATAATCGCCGGTGAATAAATTTAAAATAAATGGCGTTATATCACTTACGCCCACTATGAGGGCCAAAGTATTTAAACCTTTGTTTCCGTAGTATTGTAGCGTATAAGTGGTAATTAAGGATATAAACAAAAAGAGCATCGCAAAAACGATAGCCGTTTTAAATTCTAATGGATTTTGATTATTCTCTAAAGAATTTGCTGAAACGATTTCTTGCGTTTTAAAATAGATAAAATAGGCCGCAGTTAATAATGCAATAAGCTCTAATATAGCCAAATAGGGCAATAAGCTCTTGGCGAGGGAGATATTAAAAATCAGAGCAAAAATAAATATTCTGATGTACATCATTGAAGTGGCTAAACTAATGGAGCTGGCAGTTTGAACCGGACTAAGGTTTTCGGATTTACTTTTTTTGGCCAGAACAATGGTTGTAACGGTACTGCTGTATAAGCCGCCCAAAATGCTGGCCAGATAAATGCCCTTTTGCGGGAAAACAAATTTTTGCAGAATATAGCTCAAGTAAGAAACACTGGAGATAACCACCACCACCAGCCAGATTTTAAATGGCGACATGGGTATAAACGAACTGATATTTCCGGTGGGAAGCAATGGCAATATAATTCCTGCAATGATAAGGAATTTGGCCAGCGAAATAAATTCATGCCTGCCAAAACTACTGGTAAGTTTCCAGAAAGTGTCTTTTAATTCGGTGAGAATTAATATAATGGTAACGAGCAATATGGTAAGCCAAAGGGGTTTTGTATACAGCAATGGCGCCAGACTGTAGGTAAGAAGCGCCAAAATAATACTGGTGAGTCCGTAAAGATTCAGGTTTTTAATCTTTTGATAGTAGAAAATGGCCAAAAGCCCAACGATGGCGAATCCTGCGCTCACAAACACTACTAAATTGTGGGGCGAAATGATGTAGCTAACAAACCCTAGAATGCCTATAAATGTGTAGGTTCGGTCGGTACCAAAAAGTTGCCCCTCCTTTACATCGGCATGAAACCAGCGTTGTTCGAGACCAATAAGCAGCGAAAAGATTGTAACCAATGCAAAATTGATAAAATCGGCCGGAATGTTTTCGATAAATTGCATGCTAATTTTGTTTTACTTATTTTCAAATCTGTAGGCATCAACCACACCTTTAATTTTTTTCAAGGATTCGAGCAGGCTTTTGAGATGCTCTGTATCTAAGATATTTACACCAATTTCGCCTTCGAACATGTTGTTTGAATTAGAATTTACGGTTATTGATGTCATATTTAGCTTTTTATCCTTAGAGATAAGGTTGGTAATATCGGAAACCACGCCAAGGGTATTTTCGCCAATAATTTTAATTTTTACGTTAAACTGTCGGGTGCCGTTTTCTTTCCATTTGGCTTTTACAATGCGGTATCCGTATCTTTCGAACATTTCGTGGGCATTCGGACAGCTCATTTTATGAATTTTTGTGCCTTTATTTACAGTAACAAAACCAAAAATGGCATCTCCCGGAATTGGGTTGCAGCATTGGGCCAAATGAAATTCTATTCCGCTTAATTTATCATCAATAAATAGAAAATCTTCCTCTGTTTTCAGGCTTTTTCTTCCGGCCAAATCTTTAAGTCTGGAAATGGCATTGTCGATATTCTGCTTTTCGGGCTCAATAAGTAACTCGTAGAGCAATTTTTCGTTTATAGCAATACTTCCTTGTTGCAATTGGGTGAGCATTTCGGCATTGCTTTTAATTTTAAAATGATGACGTAAAATGCCCAGAATTTTGTCGATGCTTAAAAGTTCGGTGCCCTGATTTTTATCTTTCAGTTCGTTCAGTTTTGCTTCCAGAATTTGCTTACCTTCTTCGGATTGCCGGTGGATTTCGTTATTCAAAAAACGCTTAATATGCCCTTTGGTGCTTGGAGATGCAACAAAACTAAGCCATTCTTTGCGGGGCTTTTGGGTTTTGGATGTCTGAATTTCTATTTTGTCGCCATTTTTAAGCTGATATTTGAGTCCTTCTAATACATTGTTTATTTTTGCTCCAGTGCAGGTATCGCCCAAACGGGTATGCACGGTATAGGCAAAATCGAGTACTGTGGCTCCTTTTCGTAATTTTTTAATTTCACCTTTTGGTGTAAAAACAAAAATATTGTCGCCGTAGAGTTCTTTTTTTTCTTCGGATTCAATTTCCTGGGCTTCCGGATTCTCCAAAATAGTACGAATTTGGTTTAACCAATCCGATTCACCCGTATCGCCCTTAATTTCTTTGTATTTCCAATGTGCTGCCTGGCCTTTTTCGGCAATTTCGTCCATTCTGCGTGTTCTTATCTGTACTTCCACCCACTGGTTTTCGTGGCCAAGCACTGTGGTGTGGAGCGATTCGTAACCACTTGTTTTAGAATTAGATATCCAGTCGCGCAATCGTTTAGGGCTGGGTGTCCAAACATCGGTTATAAGCGAGTACACATTCCAGCAGGCACTTTTTTCGTCGCTTCGCTCCAAAAAGGGATTATCAATGATGATTCTGATAGCAAATAGGTCGTAAATTCCTTCAAATTCCACTTTTTGTTTTTTCATTTTACTCCAGATGGAGTGAATAGATTTGGGACGGCCTTTTACTTCGGCAATAATTCCCTTTTGTTTTAGGGTTTGCTTTATTGGGGTGATAAAACTTTGAATATATTCGTCGCGCTTTTTCTTGGTTTCTGATAGTTTTTGTGCAATATGCTGATACATTTTCGACTCCAGATATTTCATGGAGAGCTCTTCGAATTCGGTTTTAGCTTTGTATAATCCCAATTGGTGAGCAATGGGGGCGTACATGTAGTAGGATTCGCGGCTAAAGGCTAACTTTTCGTTTTCGGGCAGGTATTTGAGATTTTGCATGATATATAGTTGCTTGGCAACTAAAACCAGCACTACGCGCATATCTTCTGCCAGACTAAGAAATAGCTTTCTGAAATTTTCGGCCTGATTGCTATAGTATTCCTGATCGGAGATGACAAACTTTTTGGCCCGCTTACTTTTTTCCGATATATTGAGCACTTCGGTGTTGAAATCTTTGCTAAAAACTGCGTGTGGTGCCAATTCGTCAATCTCCAATAATCCCTTTATGATATTTTTGGTATTTTTATTGCTTAAATGCTCAATTTCTTTAAAACTGATGGCCTTATTTTTTGCTGCAGGATACAGCAGGATAGAAAAAACCGCCGAACTTCCCAGACCAACATACTCCAAGGCCAGTTTGGCTGTTTCTAAAGTGCAAATCAGCAAAGATTGAGCAGAATACGGGCATTTAACATCGTTATAAAACGGATAAACTGCCAAGGTGGCAGCCACTAAAATATTTTTCTTTTCCTCAGTAAAATAATGTGCACCTATTTTTAGCAATTCTTCTGCTTTTTTGTACTCTTCTGCACTTAGAATATTTTGTAATTGTTTCATTTATAGGATATTTATGGGATTTCTCAATCGGAATAAACGATTGTTGTTTGTTTATTCAAAGATACAAAAGCTTTTTATTTTCGCACGTTCTATCCATTGAAAAATTGCCCTATATTTATATAAATAATAATGCCACACCTACAACAGCTATCACTGCGCCCGCAATTTCTTTGATGCTTACTTTCTCTTTGTTGATTAGAATAGCCGGTGGAATTATCAGAATTGGTACGATTGACATGAGCGTAGAAGCCACACCTATTTCGGTATTTTGCACTGCAACCAGCGACATGCTAACGCCCAAAAATGGGCCAAAAATGGTGCCCAATAACAAACTTCGCAAGGCAATTTTATCTGTCAATGCTCTTTTAATCGATGCTTTTCGACGAATCAGGCTATTTACAATAACAAAGCCTATAAATCCAATAAAAACCCTAATTTGGCTCGCCGATATTGCATTGTAATCCTGCATTCCGTATTTGCTTAATACCAAGCCAATGGCTTGTCCGGCAGCACCGCCAAAAGCCAAAAGAAGCCCAATGCGCGAATAACTCAAGTTGAGCTTTTTGGAAGAATCTCCGCCGGCTGTGTTTTTTTGAAGGATAACCAAAGCCACCCCCAGCATGGTTATAAACATGCCAAGTAGTTTTAGGGGAGTTAAAACTTCGCCCATAACCAACCAGCCCACAAGTGCTGCCAATGGCGGCGAAAGCGACATCATAAGCATGGATACCCTTGCACCCACCTGAATTAAAGCTTCAAAAAGAAGTAAATCGCCGATTACAAAGCCGACTAAGGCCGAAATCGATAGCCAAATCCATTGATGCACGCTTGCATCGGTAGGCAATGTAGGTCGCCCAATGGCTGTTAATACCACCATATACAATACAAATGCAAAACCTAACCTTAATATATTTACAGCCATTGAGCCTATTCGCTTTCCGGCTTGCTCAAAGGCCATGGACGTGATAGTCCAAAACGCAGCTGTAAGTATTGCAGCTATTTCGCCAATATGATTTGTAAACATTTTATTTGATTCAAAAATTGTGCGAATGTAGGCTATATTAAAATGCCGGGAAAATATTTTTACTTATTACAATTTTAAATAAGATTAATAGAATCAGTATATTATTTAACTCCCGGAAATGGCATTTCATAGGATTACTTTATCATTTTAAAAAATATAATTGTGTATGTAAAAATATATCCTTATATTTTGTGCAAATAAGATAATTTTGTTCAAAATGAATATTCTTGACCAAATCAAAAGCTCTGTAAAATTAAAAATAGGATTTACTGTAGGTGTAATTGTATTCTTTGCTCTATCATTTACAACTGCCTATTTTGTTTTTAATATTTACCAGGAAAACATGCAAAACGCTACAAATAAAATTAAAATTGTTGCCCAAAGCACTGCATCATCCGTAGGTAAAAAAATAGACCAGACTACTGCCATGATGAATATTCATGGAGAGTATTTAAAACTTTTGCGTAAAACTAACGGTGATAATCGATTATTAGTAAAAAATTATTTACGTACCGAATTAGATAAAAATCCATTATATCATGGCGTTACTGTTACTTTTGAACCCAAAAAATTTGACAATTACGATGCTGACTACCGAAATAAAGGCGGTTTTTATGATGATGGAAGAATGAATATATATTGGTATCGCGAAAATGATGAAATTATTTTTTGGGACGAAGTTTGGAATTTTCAGCAGGAGCTTGATAGCGGGAATGGTGAATGGTATAGCACTGCAAAAGAATTAAAGAGCAATACCATGTTTATGGACAATTATCTTATCAGCGAAGAGAAACAATTATATGCACTTATGCTAACTTTAACTGTGCCCATTATGTTGGATGAGGCATTTCTTGGGGTTGTGTGTTTCGATTATCAGGTGAGTTTTATGCAGGAACAAGCATTAATTGCTCAAAAAGAGCTTTTCGAAGGAAAAGCAAATATTTTTCTGGTAGATCCAAACGGTATGTTTGCGGCATCAACGCTTAGTGATACCATGATTTATAAGAGCATCGATTTATATAATAAAGAAAGAATTCAAAATCACCATTCGCATATACAGTCGGGTGGAGATTATTTGGAACATACCAAAGACTCCATATTTTTCTCGTTTCCTATTCAATTTCAGGGTTATAAAGAAAATTGGCATCTTATGCTCAGCGTTCCCATAAAGGTAATACAATCGCAGGCCAATAAAGATTTAATGCTTTATCTGTTTTTTGGATTTATTGTCATTATTCTGAGTATTGCCATTATGATGTTTTTTGTATCAAGATTAATAAAGCCACTGAAAGATTTGAGTAAAATGGCCGAAGAAATTGCAGATGGAAATTTGGATGTGGACATAAAACAGGTGAAACAAAAGGATGAAATTGGGAAATTGGCACTATCCTTTGCCAAAATGAGTGAAAAACTCAAAGAAATGGCCAAGGGAATGTCGTCGAGAGCCGAGCAAATTGCCAAACGAAGCATCGAACTTTCGGTTGGCTCGGCCAATATTGCACAGGGCGTATACAGGCAATCGAGTTCGATAGAACAAGTGTCGGCATCGATGGAGCAAATGCTTGCTGCCGTGCTCTCCAACGCAGATAGAGCAAAGCAAACAGAACTTATTGCACTAGAAACCGAGCACCGCATTATTGTTAGCCGCCAAGTGTCGGAGGAGGCCATTCTAGCCATGAAACAGATTGCACAAAATGTAAAAATTATTACGGAGATTTCCAAAAAAACAGATATTCTGGCCATTAATGCATCAATCGAAGCTGCCAGGGCAGGTAATAGTGGCAGCGGTTTTGCTGTGGTGGCCGCCGAAATTCGAAAATTGGCTGAAAACACCCAAAATGCCGCTCAAAAAATTACCCAATTAGCCGACACTAGTCTTAAAATATCGGTTGAAGCGGGCACCAAATTAGCCGAAATTGTACCAAAGATAGCTGAAACAACTGCATTTGTTAGAGAAATTGCTCTGGCTAGTAACGAACAAAATATTACAGCGCAAGAAATTAATAACGCTATTATTGAACTTACAAATTTATCGGCAGGATATAGCCAAGCGGCCGACAATCTGGACAGCAACAGCAAGGAGCTATCGCAACAAGCCAAGTGGCTAAAGCAAACAATCGCCTTTTTTAAGTTTAAAACCAACGGATTATAATAATAATTGGCTTAAATGAGTCTTTCATGCATCTATTTTGGTATTGGAAAGACTCATTTTTGTTTCGGACAAATAAAATGGTTTTTATAAGCTAAGCATCAATATAAAAAATACTTGCTGATTATTGGGGTTTGCAGTTATTGTAAAATTAATAGGTAAACTAAAATTTTCGCTAACAAATATTTCTTTTGATGCACTTAAAGATGCATTGATAAAAGAAACTTTAGTGGTTCCGTAAAAATCGCTTTCGAAAGGAACAAGTCCTAACGATAAAACAACATCAACTGCTGAAGTGCTAAACGGATACGCCAATTCAACATAAGACGAATAATTATTTTTGTCGGAGTAAATATTATTGCCCAGTGAATCAACCGACTCCACCTTTTTGTCGGCACCAAAAACAATCGAAGACAAAGTAAGTTGCAGCGGAAATTTCTCCGGGCCATTGATTGTAATAACAGCGTCTGCGGCATGCAAGGTACTTTCCGGATTAAAATCAAAGTAATCAATTCCGCTGTTTAAGTGAAAATCGGTAATCGAAAACGAAAAATAATCTGAGGCAAATCCGGCATATATATCTGGCTCCTGAAAACTACCATTTATTGCATACGACCCCCAGAATCCGCCAAAAAAACCGCCAAAAGTAAATTCCAAAGTTGGTTGAATATTTAATGCCTGCGACGATTCCATTCCGCGCCAAATGTAGGCACTGGCAATATCGGTACCAACATGAATACCAAATTTTTCTTCAGATTGCGCCTGAAGATGAAAACCGAAACCTAATGCGGAAAATAATAAGACCAAAAGTGATTTCTTCATATTTTTATAGATTTAAGTATATTCCTAAAAACTTTCAATGTCCTAGCTCAATATAGTATTATTTTTTTGAAATCAGCAGCTTATTACTTTAAATTTAAAGTATTTTCCATAAACACGTGTGTAACTGCAAATTTACATATCATAAGTCAATAATGTAGCAAATAAGAATCATTAGAAATAGAAAAATGAATAAAATATTTATAATTTTACAAAACAAGAATTATGGCAAGTGTTCTTTGGTGCTCAGGAAAATACCACTAGCATATCGCAAGTAAAAATAATTTTACTTGGGCATTCGGAATTAATTTTTAACTTTGTTTGTACATAAATGGCATAATATTTATGCTTTTTATATCTTAGTAAAAAAAACAGACAGAAAATACGAACGTATGAAATTTCGTTTTACCATAGCGCGTCGATTATCAGCAGGTTTTGGACTATTGATGATAGCCATACTTGTTACCAGTACGCTTACCTACAAAACGCTGGACGATAATTTAAAAACAAATAATCAGGTAACTGAAATTATCACTCCATCAAAAAACTATCTGAACGATTTGTATTTCAATGTTACTCAATCGAAATACCTTATACAGTATTGGGTTTACATAGACCAACAGCCCGGTTCCGACGACAAAAACTTACTAGTACAAATTCAGGATAGCATTCTACCTTTCGTAAACGCACAACTCGACGATTTGTCGCAGTATTGGTCTGAACCATTGCGTGTTAAATATCAAATAGTAAGCAAACAGGTGGATTCGCTCATTAATACTGAGCAAGATATTCAGCATAAATTGAAAGATTTTGAGAGTTATCAGGATTATATGCTAAATCTCGAAACCAAACAAAGCATCGAAGACGATATTATTCCGCTTTCTCGTAAGATTAGTATTAATCTCCAGGAGCTTATTGTGCAGCAAAAGATCATAGAAAGTAATGCAAGTGCACAAATTAAATCTTCATTTGCCAGTTTTCAAAATCTTATTGCCATATTGGGTATTATTCTGGTAGTTGCACTGATTGTGATTGCCTTAATTACCACCCGAACTTTAGTGAAGCCAATTACTTATATACGAGATATTATTGCCAACCTTGGATTGGGTATTCTGCCTATTGAAAAACTCGACGAACGCGAAGACGAAATTGGTGAAATGTCGAAAGCACTTAATAACTACGTTGTTTCGCTAAAAACCTTGTCAGAATTTGCCAACGAAATCGGAAAAGGAAACTTTGTTTCTGAATTTCAACCTTTAAGCAAGCGCGACGTATTAGGCAATTCGCTTATGCTGATGCGCGATAACTTACAGAAAGCTGCGGTAGACGAAGAGTTCCGTAAAGAAACCGACCGCAGGCTGGCCTGGGCCACAAACGGTATTGCTATTTTTGGCGAAACGCTGCGTGCCAATTCCGACAACATGGAAGAGCTTGCCAGTGCGGTTATTAACAAACTGGTTGAATACACCGGGGCGCATCTAGGGGGATTATTTATTAAAAACGACGAAAATCCAAGAGATATTTATCTTGAGTTAAAAGCATTTAATGCCTACAATAGAGAACGTTACATGGAGAAACGGATCGAAATTGGCGTTAGCCTGGTTGGCCAAGCGGCCAAGGAAGGCGAAACTGTTTATATGACCGATTTACCTAAGGATTACATTTATATTAAATCGGGGCTTGGACAAGATAGCCCCAAAAGTTTGGTAATTATTCCGCTCAAAGTAGACGAAGAAGTGCTTGGGGTCGTTGAATTGGCATCTTTGAGTGTTTTCGAAAGATACAAAGTAGAATTTATTGAAC
Organism: Acetofilamentum sp.; assembly: GCA_020720625.1. GTDB lineage: Bacteria > Bacteroidota > Bacteroidia > Bacteroidales > DYOH01 > DYOH01. The sequence continues at coordinate 14,159 of DYOH01000051.1, forward strand.
AAATTAGTGAGTCTATTGCCGCTACTATTGCTCGTGTGAAAATTAACCTGCAAACCGAAAAATTGCTCCGCGAAACCCAGAAAAACTCCGAAGAAATGGCCATCAAAGAGCAGGAGATGTTGAGAAATATCGAGAAAATTAAAGACGAATACGAAAATAGAAACAGAAAAAATACTGAGCATATCGAAGAAATTAAAAAGGAATACGAAACAAAACTTGCTCAGCTAAATAGTAAGACCGAGCGCCAATTAAACGAAAGGGAAACCAAGATTAAAATGTTGGTGGTTCAGCAGGAGTCTATGGAAACTACCTTACCATTAATCGAATACAACGATAGAAGTATTATTACAACTGCTAATAGCCGTTTTTTGCGAATAGCCGATATTCAACTGCTCGATATTGAAGGCAAACAACATAGCGAAATCTTACCAAAAGAAAGTGTGCAAACTGTTGGATACCAGGCATTGTGGCCTAATTTGGTGAAAAATATTTCTTCTTCGGCGGCACGAAAATTTATGCTCGCAGGTAAGGAAAAATGGTTTTTCGAAGTGCTTATTCCAATCAACTCTACCGACGGAAAAGTATATAAAATATATGGCATTATGATTGACCTTACTTCTTACAAACAAGAAGAAACCAGATTGAAAGAGCTTATTAGAAATGCTGATATCGAAATTCAACGATTAAAAAGCATGAAATAGGATGGAACGCAATTTTGCCTATATCATAAAACCTAACGATGGCAGACGATTTGTTATAGGCGACATACATGGATGTAATCAAACCTTGCAGGAATTAATCTGGGATAAAATTAAGCTCACACACAAAGACCAATTGTTCTTTTTAGGCGATTTTGTGGATAGAGGGCCTGATTCTAAAGGAGTTTTGGATACAATCAGACAACTCAAAAAACAGGAGTACATCATTTTTCCGCTCAGAGGAAATCACGAAAACACATTGCTGGAATACAATCGCGAAGAATTACGTTTTTTTGAATGGTATCTGAAAAAAAATAATCAGATGGACTTGATGAAAAACGGTAAACTGAAAAATAAATACAAAAAACTCATCAAAAAACTGCCATACTATTATATTTTAGACCATTTTTATCTTGTTCATGCCGGTTTTGATATACAAAATCCTAAACCTTTCGAAAATTATACCGCCATGACTGAATTACGCAATATGAAATACGACGAAAAACTTTTCGAAGGAAAAAAAATTATTTTTGGGCATCAACCCACGCCCCTTACTAAAATTCAACAGAGTATTATCCAAAATTGGCCACTCATCTGTTTGGACAACGGAGCGGTATATAAGAATAAAAACAAGCGATTTATTGATACTTCCGAATTAGGTAATTTGGTGGCACTCAATTTAGACCAAATGCAGCTTATGGTGCAACCAAATATTGATTTGTAGTTATTCAAATAACTAATTATCTGAGGGTTGAAAAATAATTTCGAATATCAAGTGCTTAATCAAGATTTTCTTAAAACATACAGCTTATTTTTGTACTTTTGAACGCAAATTTTAACTAAAAAATTTGAGATATGTCTTTTGCCTTAGAAAAAATTGTGTCAGAGGGATTAACTTTCGATGATGTATTGTTGATACCTGCCTATTCTGAAGTCTTGCCGAGAGAAGTGATTCTAAAAACCAGATTTTCGCGCAATATAGAGTTAAATGTGCCAATCGTTTCGGCAGCAATGGATACCGTTACCGAAGCCATTATGGCCATTGCAATGGCTCGAGAAGGTGGAATTGGTGTGATTCACAAAAATATGAGCATTGAAAAACAGGCTCAGGAAGTTAAAAAAGTGAAAAGGGCCGAAAACGGAATGATTATTAACCCAATTACCATTGATAAAAATAAAAAAGTGGCCGATGCATTGGCACTCATGAAGGAATACAAAATTGGCGGAATTCCGGTTGTCGACGAAAACAAGCGACTTATCGGAATTGTTACAAACCGCGATTTGCGTTTTGAAACACGGCATAGTACTGCTATTTGCGACGTTATGACCAAAGAAAATCTTGTTTTTACAACGCAAAGCATTGATTTGAATGAAGCCGCTAAAATTTTACAAAAACATAAAATTGAAAAACTGCCGGTAGTCGACGATGATAATAAACTCGTTGGATTGATTACCTATAAAGATATTACCAAGGCGCAAGATAGACCCAATTCTTGCAAAGATAAAAACGGTCGTTTACGCGTAGCGGCGGCTGTGGGTGTTACTTACGATACTTTTGAGCGCATTTCTGCATTGGTTGAAGCGGGTGTGGATGCCGTGGTTATTGATACGGCCCATGGCCATAGCAAAGGGGTTATCGAGATGCTCAAAAAAGCCAAGCAAGCTTTTCCATCTATCGATATTGTGGTTGGAAATGTGGCAACCGGAGCGGCAGCCAAAGATTTGGTTTACGCAGGTGCCGACGCTGTAAAAGTGGGAATTGGCCCTGGCTCAATTTGCACAACACGCATTATTGCCGGTGTTGGAGTTCCTCAGCTTACTGCCATATACAATGTGGCAAGTGCTATAGAAGGCAGTGGAGTTCCTATTATTGCCGATGGAGGAATCAGATATTCCGGTGATATTGTAAAAGCTATTGCCGCAGGTGCGCACTCAATTATGGCAGGTTCTCTATTTGCCGGGGTTGAAGAATCGCCGGGCGAAACAATCATTTTCAATGGTCGAAAATTTAAATCCTATAGAGGTATGGGCTCTGTTGAAGCCATGAACGAAGGCTCTAAAGACAGATATTTTCAGGATACCGAAGACGATATTAAAAAATTGGTACCCGAAGGTATTTCGGCCAGAGTGCCATACAAAGGAACCCTTAACGAAGTTATTTATCAGATGATTGGCGGACTTAGAGCCGGAATGGGTTATTGTGGGGCTCCTGATATAGCTGCCATGCAAAAAGCTAAATTTGTGCGTATTACCAATGCCGGAATAACCGAAAGTCATCCGCACGATGTGGCTATTACGAATGAGGCTCCAAACTATAGCCGTTAAAAATTATTAATTCAAACATACGGGCATTGATATTATTCAATGCCTTTGCTTATTTTGTATCAATTTTATAAAAAATTTTGAAAATGCGTTTGATAAGTATGCTATTTCTATTCTTTACTGCTGTTTATTCGCTTCAGGCCCAAAAAGATTATCTCATCAAATTGAATAATCAAAATATTGAAGCCGAAGAATTTAAACGTCTGTTTTTGAAGAACAGGATGGAAAAAAAACCCGTTACTGAACAAGAAATTGACGAATATCTGGAATTGTTTTCGCTCTTTAAGATGAAAGTTTTCTATGCCCAGGAACTCGGAATGGATACACTTAGCGCTTTCAAAAACGAATTGGCCTCTTATCGTTCGCAACTTACAAAACCTTATTTTTCAAATAACAAAGTTATAGATGAACTGGTTGCAGAAGCTTATGAGCGTTTGAAATTTGAAATTAATGCGGCTCACATTCTTATTAAAGTAGACCCAAATGCTCCACCTGCCGATACATTAAGGGCCTACGAAAAGGCCATGCGTATTCGCGATAAATACAAAGCAGGAACATCTTTCGACAATTTAGCTAAATCCTTTTCCGACGATCCATCGGCATCACAAAATGGGGGTGATTTAGGTTATTTTACTGCTTTTCAAATGGTTTATCCTTTTGAATCGGCGGCCTATAAATTAAAACTAAACGAATTGAGTAAACCGGTGCGTTCTCAATACGGTTACCATATTATTAAAGTTATTGACAAACGTAGCGCCAGGGGCACCATTAAAGTGGCTCATATAATGAAACTTACTCCCCAAAAGGCAAGTATTTTACAAAAACAGGAAGCCAAAAATACGATTGATTCGATTTATCTCTTGTTGAAACAAAATCAGGATTTTGCCTCCTTGGCGCAAGAATTCTCCGACGATCATTCATCTGGTTCCAAAGGTGGGGAATTACCTTGGTTCTCATCCGGTAGAATGATTAAAGAGTTTGAAGATCAGGCTTATGCTCTTAATAAGCCCGGAGCCTTTTCGGAGCCTTTCAAAACAAATTTTGGATGGCATATTGTAAAGCTAATCGACAAAAAAGATTTACCTCCTTTTGAAGAAATGAAAGAAGAACTTTATGCCAGAGTGAAACGCGATGAACGTTCGAATTTAAGCAAATCCACGGTAATTGAAAAGCTCAAAAAGGATTATCAATTTACAGACTATCATAAACTTGCTATTTTTGAAGCAAATGTTGATACTACGGTGGCTTCGGGTAGCTGGACTTCGGAAAATATACCCGAAAAGGAAAGTCTCATGTTTAAGTTTCTGGATTATTCATACACCGTTGGCGACTTTGCACTTTTTCTGGAGCTAAATCAACCTCGTAAACAATATTCTAAATCGGCCATAAATCCATACATATACCATCAATTCCAGTTGTTTATAGAACAAAAACTTTTTGACTACGAAGATTCGCAGTTAGAGACCAAATACCCTGATTTCGCTTTTTTGATGAAAGAATATCACGATGGCATACTTTTGTTCAATATCTCGGAAGACATGGTTTGGAATAAAGCAGCAAAAGATTCTGTTGGATTGCGAAAATTTTACGAACAAAATAAACAATTATACACCACCAATGCCAAGGTAGATTTATCGTCTTTTAATTACTCCTGGCCTAAATTACCTGCAAAATGGGGCAAAATCGAGAAAAACTTCGATTTCTCGGCCGATATTCCCGATTCCGTAATACTTTTGATTACACAACTCTACGATTCAGCAATAGAATTAGACAGCAATGCACTATTTGATGTTTCTTCGGATTATTTTAAATCGCTCTCATTTAGCAATAACGAACTTTCTGCGCCCGGTCGCTTTATAATGAGTAAGACAAAGCAACAGTTCTATTATGTACATAAATATATCCCCGAAAAATCACAAAAATTTGAGGAAATAAGAGGCCTATTAATGTCCGAATATCATAAGAAACTCGAAGATGAATGGATTAAAAAATTGAAACAAAAATATGTCTTACAAATCAATCAGGAGATTTATTTGAGCGTTAAAGAGGAGCTTTTAACTTCAATAAACAAATAAAGCAGTGAGAAAAAAATGAGTATAAAAGGGTTTATCAAAATTTTTATTACTTTCAATAAATAAATTTATGCTGAAAAATGAAAAATAACTTTGTAATTACAATACTCTTTATTAGCGCAATCCTTTTCTCTTGCGGGAAAAAAACCGCCGATGAAGTGGATAGGCTTTTATTGGCCAAAGTAGACAACAATGTTTTGTATTTCGATGAGATGAAAAGAATAATTCCCATGGAATTGGCCTCTGCCGATAGCGCTTTGCATGCACGCAATTATGTGCAAACATGGGTTAAAAAACAGCTCTTGCTAAAAAAAGCCGATCTGAACCTTACCGCAGAGCAAAAAAACGTAACCCAACAGTTAGAAGAATACAGAATTGGTTTGTTGATTTATAAATACCAGAGCCGTTATGTGGCCGAAAAAATGGATACAAATATCTCGGAAACTTCTATCATAAATTATTACAACGAGTTTAAAGATAATTTTAAATTGCGTCAAATGGTAATGAAAGGATTATTTATAAAAATTCCTAAAGATATTCCGGAGGCCGGAAATATTAGGTATTTGATAAGAAGTAAGAGAAATGCAGACTCAATTAGCCTTGCCGAATACTGTTTTCAGTATGCATCAAAATACGATAATTTCGGAGATCAATGGGTATATTTTAATACCCTGCAAGCTCAGTGGCCAAAGCTTATTTTAAACCCCGAAAATACAGTGAGATTTAATAATTTGCTGATCGAAAACGATTCTATGTACACCTATTATTTTAGAGTAGACGACTATCGGATTAATGGAGATTATTCGCCACTCAGTTTAGAGCGCGAAAAGATTAAAAATATCATTCTAAACAGACGAAAAATTGAAATAGTAAACGACCTAGAGAAGGAAATATACAACGAAGCACTAAATACAGACGCTTTTACAATATATGAATTAGAAAACAATTAACAGAAATGTAATATTTTATCAATGAAGAAATTAATTTTAATTGCAACGATACTTTCTTTTGGAATGTCGTTATTTGCTCAAGAAAAACAAATCATAGACAAAGTTGTGGCCATCGTTGGAAGTAATATGGTAACTTTATCGGATATAGAAGCACAGTATTTTCAATATCAGGCTCAGGGTGCCAAAGCCACTGCCGATTTAAAATGCCAGATATACGAAAATATGATTTTACAAAAGCTGCTCGTAGCTCAGGCTGCAATAGATAGCGTGGAAGTTACGGAAAAGGAAGTGCAGGCCGAATTAGACTCCAGATTATTGAATTTTATTCGCCAGGCCGGTTCTGAGCAAGCTTTGGAAGAATACTTCAACAAATCGATCGAAGAAATTAAGGAAGATTTTAAAGACGATGTGCGCGAACAATTGTTAACCGGTAGAATGCAAAATAATATTTTAGGCGAGATTTCGGTTACTCCGGCAGAGGTAAACAGCTTTTACAGAGAATTACCCAAAGATAGTTTGCCGCTTATTGAAGCCGAATTCGAATATGCCCAAATTTTGCTTTATCCGGATTTGTCCAAAGATGAGATTCAAGCGGTTTACGATAAATTAAACGATTTTAAAACGCGCGTGGAAAGCGGAAAATCTAAATTTGCTACGCTTGCTGTTCTCTATTCTAAAGATCCGGGCTCCGCTGCAAATGGTGGTGAACTTGGTTTTGTAAGTAGGGGTGAATTAGTTCCTGAGTTTGCCGCTGCTGCTTTTAATCTTAAACCTAACGAGATTAGTAAAGTGGTAAAAACCGATTATGGTTACCATATCATACAGTTAATTGAACGCAAAGGCGACCAGGTAAATGTGCGACATATCTTGTTGCAACCCGAAATTAGCTTTACATCCGAAAAATCGGCCTCTAATAAACTCGATTCAATTGCTATGCTTATAAGTGTAGATTCTCTGAGTTTCGAAGAAGCGGCTATGAGATTTTCGCAGGACAAGGATACCCGTTTAAATGGCGGCAAACTTATTAATATGTATACCGGTACCGGTAAATTTACTATTAAAGAGATTAATGGCGAAGATTTGGCATATCTTAAAAAAATGAAAATCGGCGAAATTTCAAAACCTGTAATTTCTGCCGATAAAACCGGCGCTAAAGTGTACAAAATTCTTAAGCTTATAAGTATGTCGGAAGCTCATATTGCCAATTTGGAAAAAGATTATCAGCGTATACAAGAATTAGCAACCGAAAAGAAAAAGCAAAACGAACTTTACGAATGGGTGCTCGAAAAGCAAAAATCTAATTATATAAAGATCGACGATGAATACAAATCGTGCAATTTTCACTATAAAGGTTGGTTAAGTAAATAAATTATGGAAAAAATGCCCATTTTTGAGAACGATACTCAGGCAATAGACGCTTTAAGAGCTGCTTACCAGAAATTAACAAGCGAAATTCATAAAACCATTATTGGTCAGGAAGGTGTTGTAAAACAGGTGCTTAATGCTATTTTTAGCCGCGGGCATTGCTTATTGGTAGGTGTTCCGGGATTGGCTAAAACTTTGCTTGTGAACACAATTGCCGAAACACTAGGTTTGGAGTATAAGAGAATACAATTTACACCCGACTTAATGCCCTCTGATATTATTGGTTCGGAAATTCTGAATAAAGAGCGCGAATTTCGTTTCATTAAAGGGCCGCTATTTGCCAATATTATTTTGGCCGATGAGATAAACCGTACCCCTCCCAAAACCCAATCGGCGCTTCTCGAAGCTATGCAGGAGAAGGGGATTACTGCTGCCGGAATTAGGTACAAACTCGACGAGCCTTTTTTTGTTTTGGCTACCCAGAATCCCATCGAGCAAGAGGGGACTTATCCTCTGCCCGAAGCTCAGCTCGACCGTTTCATGTTTAACATCAGGCTCGATTATCCGGCTTATCAAAACGAAATTGATATTATCAAAAGCACTACTGTGGGCAGGCAGCCAAAACCCGAGAAAGTGCTTAATGCCGAAGAAATTCTTTTTTTTCAGCAATTGCTCGAAAAAGTGCCTGTGCCTGATGCCGTTTTTGAATATGCCGTTGGACTTGCATCCATGACCAGACCTAATACTGCTTTGGCGCATCAGTTGGCAAACGACTATTTGGAGTGGGGTGCCGGACCAAGAGCATCGCAATATCTGATTATTGGGGCTAAAACCAATGCTGTGCTCAACGGAAAATATGCTCCCGACCGTGAAGACGTGGATGCTGTTGCTGCCGATGTGCTTCGACACAGAATTGTGGTTAACTATAAGGCCGATGCCGAAGGTATTACTGCTGATGATATTGTTGCTAAACTTATTCTGGCTAAAAAATAATGAGCATGAGATTTTGGAGTTTTTTGTTGATTTTTTTATTCATTTCTAATGCAATTTTCGCTCAGCGAACAATAGAAATTCTTGGCGCTAACGATATGTCCGGAACCAAAAGACATGGTAAATCGGTTACTGTTTTAAAAGGAAATGTTCGACTTTCTACCCAAGGCGCACTGCTTACTAGCGATAGCGCCTTGTTTTACCAAAAAACCAACACTTTAGATGCTTTTGGTAATGTGCGCCTTGTGAAAGGTTCAGGTGACGAACGCTTTACAATTACAGGCAACTCCATGTTCTTAAACGGAAACACCAATTTGGCGCAGGTGCGCGATTCGGTGGTGCTTTTAAGTAAAAATACAACCTTGAAAACCAATTTCTTTGACTATAACCTTAAATCCGAATCGGGGCATTTCTGGAACGGTGGAATTACCAAATCCGACGAAAGCACTTTTATTAGTGACGAAGGCTTTTTCTATAAACAACAAAATCTCGTGAGATACATCGGAAATGTAAAAATAGATAATCCCGATTTTAAAATTACAACCAACGAAGTGATTCATAATACTGTAACGGAAATCTCTTTGTTTAAAGGCAAGACGCATATTATTAACGATGATAATATTATTGACTGCCAACGGGCTTATTTTAATCATAAAACCGATGAAACTTCTTTTGCCGGAAAAGTAAATCTCGACAATAAAGGGCAGATTATTAAGGCAGACAGTATTCATTACGATAAGACCAAAGATTTGGGTTTTGCTTTTGGGCATATTCAGGTTATTGATACTGCCCAAAAAATGATTATTAAGGGAAATTATGCCACATACACCCGAGAGCCAAACAGAATGAAAGTGGCTGATAAGGCTTTTCTAATGCAATACTCCGCAAACGATACGGTATTTATTCATGGGGATACGCTAAGCTCTGATTACGACAAACTTACAGAAAAAAGAATATTATATGTTTATAAACACGTAAAAGTCTATAATAAAAATTATCAGGCAAAATCCGATTCTATGGTTTATGCTTCTTCTGACAGTATTATTAAACTTATTGGTAGCCCGGTGTTGTGGGCCGACAATAATCAAATGACCGCTGACCGGATTTTTCTGCATACAAAAAACAATAAGGTAGAAAAAATGGTACTCGAATCTAACCCATTTATTACATTTCCTGAAGACAGTAATTACTATAATCAGATTAAGGGCAAAGAGATTGTGGCTTACGTAAACGAAAACAAACTCGAGAAAATTGATGTAAATTCGAATGCCGAATCTATTTACTATCCAAAAGATTCCACAAATATTATTGGCTATAATAAAACTGAATCTTCGCGTTTGGTTATTCACATGAACAAAAATAAGGTTGACAGAATTGCCGTTTTCGGAATACCGAAAGCCAAACTTATTCCGCTGGAAAAACTTGGAAAAGCCGATTATTTCTTGCGAGGTTTTGCCTGGACACCCGAGCAAAGACCCTTAAAATGGTCGGATATTTTTGTTTGGAATTGATTTTTTTTGTCCATGCACCAGGTTTGCACATACCTGAAGTTAACAATAGGTTATCCCTACTGGATAAAAGAATTCAGGACTAATCATTTTACAGGGATTTTTTTAACACGAAGAGCACGAAGGGATTTCACAAAGAGCACGAAGTTTTTTCCTTTGTGTCCTTCGTGTTATTCTTTGAGTTCTTTGTGGTAAAAAACTCAACACGAAGAGCACGAAGGGATTTCACAAAGAGCACGAAGTTTTTTCCTTTGTGTTCTTCGTGATATTCTTTGAGTCCTTTGTGGTAAGGAGTTTAACACGAAGAGCACGA
>DYOH01000052.1 GCA_020720625.1 Acetofilamentum sp.
TCAAATTTCGCATTTATACGAGCTTAAAAAAAGAGAGAGTTTTTAGACCGGACTCTTTAAATAAAAGCAAAATAAATCAGGAAATTAATTCCTTATAAACCAGAAAATAAGCATTTGCGATTTCTTTTGCCGAATAACGCTTCACGTTCTCAAAGCCATTATTAACCAATGCATTACGTAAATCCGCAGAGGCTATAAGCATCATTACTTTGGCCCTGATATCGCTCACATCGAGCGGATTTACCAAAAGTGCGGCATCGCCAGCCACATCGGGCATTGACGCCACATTGGAGCAAATCACTGGCCGTCCAACTGCCTGAGCTTCGAGAATAGGCAGTCCAAAACCCTCGTAAGTAGAAGCAAACAATAAAAAATCACATTTCGCATATAAATCAACCACTTCTGCCAACGAAAGGTTTCCAAAAAGCTGATATTCGATATATGATTTTCTTAAAAGTTCTTCCTGATTCTGGCTTAATGCACCAAGAATAAATAATTTACAAGTGATTCCCTTCAAAGCATCAACCACCCTTTCAATATTTTTATTGTGCTTTGTTCCAATCTGGAGAATTATTGGTTTCTCTGAGTTAAAAATCTTATCAATAGGCACATAAGCCGATGAAATCGCATTTGGAATAACAATCAGTTTCTTTTGAGCTTCGGGTACAAAATGTAACAATTCTCTAGCCGAAAACTCAGAAATTACGGTGAGCTTTGCCACTCTCCGAATAGGCATTGTATACCAAAAATATTTTATTATGCGATGTTTCCATCCGAAAGTCCGTTTAAGAACTTCTACGTCGTGTATAGTAAGCACAGTGCGCTTACTCTGTAAAAATGCGGCAAAAAAATGAATATCACCAGTAATATGATTAATGCTTGCCTGGCGAAAAGCCGCATCGAGAGCAGAAAAAAATCTGGGAAAAAATCCTTTGCTAGAAAACCGGCTATAAACATTAGTTACATGCACCTGCTGCGGTAAATGTAGCGCAATAACATCAAAAAGTCTTTCAATACTGTGCTTTGCAGGCGATGGTTTTCTAAAAAAAAAATGTACTTCTATTTTACTCATAGATAAAAGATTTACAATTCGATTCTAAAGAATTTAGGAGCAAAATAAAAAAATCCCCAGGTAACCACCCCCGATTTAATAATATGATTAAGACTAATGGCAAAATCGCCTTCGGCCTTTACCACCTGCAAAAAGATAAAGGGAATCCAAAAAAGTAAGGTAGGAGAATTTTTCATCCAATGAAAAAGCTTTAACTGCACAAAATTATAAAACAATCCAACCGCCATCATAAACAATGAGCCCCCCCAAATACCGTAATTGGCATAAGCTTCGCCAATAATACTCAAGTTCATACTTGTACCGTCTCTGATTACAAGTCCCGTAAATCTTTCGTAATTTTCCTGTCCGCCAGCTTTTACTTTATCGGGCATAATAATTCGGGGAACAAGACTTGCAATTAATGCCTTTTGTATGGTTTCACCGTCGGCAAAAGGCTCCATAACAGGCACATGCGACATAATGCGAGCAATAATCCAACCTTGATTTATACGTGAGATAGCCGCATTAAGATTCGATTCGCCCATGAGTTCTTCCTGTCCCGTAAGTTTTTGAGTAACCAAATTTGTAAAAGTAGATGTAGCGTTAATTTGCTGAGCACTCCATAAATATTTTCGAAATTCGTGTTTCACTGTTTGGATGATAAAAACGCTGAAAAGTAAGCCCGAGAGAATAAGCAATTTCTTTTGTGTAGAAAATTTTAGTACAAAACTCAAGACGATAAAAATAAATCCACTCCAAAGAATAAGGTCATGAAACATGCCATCTTTGAGCGTTGCCGTAAAAAAGAGAAAAACAACAGAACCAAAAATAGCCCACTTATAAGGTCGGTTTCCCATAACCAGAAAAAACAAACCGACAAAACGGATATTTGATGCAAGGTAAAAAACAAAGCGAATAGAAATGGGCATGCTGTCTTCGAGCATTGATGCCACAATTCCTATGGTAATAAACAAAATATCGATATGGGGATATTTTTGTAAAAGCAGTTTAGAACGCCGCAGCACTTCATCTTCGTTAATTGCTTTTCGGCCCAAAGGGAAATAAAGACCAATAATAAACAACAAACTAGCAGGGAGCACAAATTCCATGTACTCACTTTCGGGCAAAATCATAAAATAGAAAGTATCGTCGGTAACAAAATTATAACTTAGCAATGGGCCAATAATCCATTGTGTTAACGCAATAAGAATAATTGGATCACGAATTTCGATTTTTTCACCAAGCTCAAGAAATAGTTTAGCAGAAAAAATGACAAAAAGCGAAAGTCCGACCACCGAGTAAAGTTCAATATCGAAAAATAAAAAACTCAGAAAAAAACCTGAAAACCCAACAGACAAAAGAATTGATAATTTATGCTGATTCATTCCTTGTAACTTTTTTAGACATGATTTGTGGCAAATTTTCCATTGTACGTTCTACCGCATCACAAATCTGCTCAAAAGACCAAAAATCTATTTTATCTCTGGAGGCCAACCCCATTTGTATTATTTTATCCTTATTCTCAATAAAAAAAAGCATTTTTTCGGCCAATTGAGAAACATCGCCCGATTTAAAAATAAACCCATTAAAATTATTCTCTACCAAATCATCGGCGCAGCCCACTTTATCGCTCACAATCACCGGCAAACCACATGCCATGGCTTCGTTTACGGCCAAGCCCCAAGTTTCGCCGGGTCCCTTAGATGGCAAAACCAGCACATCGCCCAAGCGATATACGAAAGGCATAAGACTTTGATTTTGAAATGGCAAAATTTGAAGATGAGCAAATAAATCGCTTTCCTTTTTTAGCAATTCTTCTAGCTCGCCACCTCCCACAAAAAGAATACGAAAACTCTTTGTTTTTAGCTCTTTTGCTGCTTCCGATAATATAAGCGGATTTTTTTTATGTTCAAATTTTCCTACAAACAAAAAAACCGGTTTTTTCTTCTCTATTCCTAACTGTCTTTTCCATTTTTCAAGTTGTGTAGTACCAGATTGCGGCAAATCCATAAATCGCTTATTATCTATAGCGTGCGGCACATAAACCAACTGATAATATTTTAGTCCGTTGTTTTGAAAATAATTTTTATTTTGCATGCCCACATATAAGGCCACATCAATATTTTTAAACACATGCCCCAGAATAATTCGCCGGATTTTATCTTTCCCGCTTCCATTTTCGTCTAAGAGTGTAGAATCTCCGCGAAAGAGAACCGGAATTTTGCCTTTAAAATATTTCATGGCGCTAAGGTGCGATTTAAGTTTCCACCCAAACACAAGAATGGCATCGGGCTTATATAGCAAAATTCGTTTGTTCAAATCCGGATTTTGTATTCCGTAATACGATTTAGAGCTTTGAACACTGGCGGTATTTTTCACAAACTCATATTCATATCCATCCAAAAGAGGAATATCCCATTCGAGTTGCTGCTTAAAATCGGGGTCGAAAAACTTTTTTTCCGCATTTTGCCAGGTATAAAAAACTTTTAGTTCCAATCTTTTTCTTTTGGAAAGCATGGCGAACCATGGAGCATTATATTGTATGGGATGAGTTGTAATAATGGCTAGTTTCTTCATTCAAATATATCATTTTAATAAAACCCGAATAAATTTTCTAATTATTTAAATCAACTAGACTTAAATATAATCATAAAAAACATGAGAACTATTTTTTGCATTCATCAAAAATCATTTCATAATTATAAATTACCAATATAAGCAAATTTGATTATCAAAAAAGTAAAAAATTACATCCATAAACAGCTGCGTTATTTATTACAAATTTTAGAATTCAAATAGATAAAACCAGCAAAAACACTGTCGAATAAAGCTTAGCCGATTTAAAATTGCGGCTAAGCAAAACAAGATTTTTTCGCTATCGAAAATAGTAAAAATTCATTGAATAATCCAAAGTATGGGTATATGGGAAAAAAGGTAAATTGCTTAAGATATTATATAATAAAATCTTTCATCAATTGATTTAATTGTTCTGTTTGTGCACTTAATTCTTCTGCATTTGCCGATAATTCTTCGGCAGTAGAGGAGTTTGCATTAGCCACAGCATTAAGCTGCTGCACCGAATCGTTTACAGTTTGCGCCCCAGCTAGCTGCTCGCGGCTTGCCGCCACAATATTTTCGAGCTCAGATGCCGTTTGTTTAATATCCGGTATAATTTTGAGTAAATCCTGTGCAGCTTTAGACGAATTTTGGTTTGACTCTAAGGCAATTTTTCCAATTTCGAGGGATGCATCCTTACTCTCTTCGGATAATTTTTGAACCTCTTCGGCCACCACCGCAAAACCTCTACCATAATCACCGGCACGTGCAGCTTCTACCGATGCATTTAAGGACAAAATTTTTGTCTCGCGTGCAATTTCGGCAATAATACTGACTTTATCGGTAACTTTTTTCATGGTATCAATGGCATTTAGAAATACAGTGCTACTGGTTTCGAGATTTTTAGAGGCCATGTTTGCCTTTTGATTGGTTTGCTGCGCTCTTTCGGCGTTTGAAATAATTATGGATAGTATCTGTTGCATACTCGCCGATACTTCCTCTATTGTTGCAGCCTGCTGCGATGCACCGTCGGATAATTGAGCAGATACCGAAGAAAGCTGAGATGATGCATCAATTATCTGCGAGATTATATTGCGCAATTCTGAAATAATTTGGACAAAATTATCGCTGATTTTATTCGATGCTATGTATAATTGTCCTATTTCGTCACTTCGTTCTTCATTTATCTTTACATTCAAATTTTTTGATGCAATTTGATTCATCGCGTTCACAACCTTCTGTATTGGATTGGCAATAAGGCTTTTTGTAAACAAATAAATTAAAAACACCAAACTAAAAAATAATCCGATGATTAAATAAGTTAGCAAATTAGAGATAGAACGTGTAATTTTATTTGCCGACGAAATATTGTACTGGTACACCAAATGACCAATTTGTCTTCCGGAATAGTCTCTAATTTCTTTTGATGCAAACACAAAATCAGCTACTTCTAAAAAATTAACGGACTTAAAAGAACTATTCAGAAAATCAACAGGTAAACTACCCGGCGAAAAAGCCGCTGATGTTTGAGCAACCAAAACGTACTCACCCAATTTTGCACCTTCAATATCCAGTCCGTATTTTTGATCGGTAATTGCCGCAGTTTCGTTATTCAAAAACACGGCAAATTCTTCTTTTTCGGAGTGCTTTAATGACATAAGTAAATCATTAAAAGAGAAAAAGCATTCTACAGAGCCTAAAACATCGCCCAACTGATTTTTTACAGGAGATACCCCTCTAATAACCAATCCGCTTCGTCCTACTTCTATCCCTTTTATAGATTTACCCGACTGCACTACTTCTCTCACAGTAAACCTGAAACTACTCAAATCGTCGCCACGATCGTTGATCCACGAACGATAAAAAGAACGAACATCCTTGGTATGGTAATGTATCCTTAAATGCTCTCCAACCGTAGCTTTAATGCTATTTTCGATGCTTTCGGTTTCGGTAATTAAAACCTCTACTCCCTGCTCTTCCGAGCTTTCCTTAGCCACCCGATAAGCATTAATAGCCTGGGTATTTCCGGCAACAATTGCTGATAATCTAAGTGCCTCGTTTTCTAGTGCTTCTAATTGCTTGGAATAGCTAGATAATTGCAAAAATATTTCATCTTTGGTAAATACCTGCTGAAAATTTTTTATCGAAATTGTTAGCACAATAATCATGATGCCAAAAGCAATGCTGATTATGACGAGTAATCTAAATAACAATTTAATCCAAATATGCTTCTTCATGCGATTTTTATTTACATTTTTCTTTGCAAGCTATCTAACAAAGCATCTGCAATACTTGGGGATGGTATTGGAGATTTGTTGCAGCTTTATTTTTGTGTAAATTAATACTTTTTTTTTGAAAAAAATCTATATAAACTTATTTTGTACTAATTTTATATAATTTCTTTGTATCATTTTCAATAAATAAGCAAAATGAAAAAAAATTTCTTACTTGTATTGCTATTCTTAGCGATAAGCAGTGTGGCATTTGCGCAAAACTTAATTGAAGATCCATTTGTGGTTGCACAAAATCAAACCGAAAAAATGAAAATGGATTTGGGTTTACGCCCCGAACAAATTGACTCGGTTTATGGTATTAATCTAAAGTATGCCCAATATATACAAAATTTAGAAACATCTGGCTTACAGCCACAATCTATTATTGGACAAAAACAAAAGTTAAAATCTGCCCGAATGAAGGAATTAAAAAACGTTCTCGATGAAGACCAAATGGGAACCTATAGAAAAGAAATGCTAGAAGAAAAAGGAAACAAACAAAATGTAAACGCCAAAGGAAAAGCTAAGGGAAGTGGAAAGGGCAGAAAATAGCTAATTTAATAAAAAAAACTTCACCTAGTTAAATGCAGATACAATTTTGATGAAAAATAAACATTAAGCTATGACTTTTACAAAGATTCATAGCTTTTTTTATACATGTTTAATTGTGTTTTTTGATGTAAATAATGCTAGCCGCATTTGCGCATTATAGTGCCGATTAAGATTTATCGTATGTCCCTATTTTTTCGAAAAACAGCCGGATTTCCGGAATAAATTGCATAAGCCCCGAGATTCTTAGATGCGACAGAATTTACACTCAAAACAGCATGACTCGATGCTTCAACACCGGCAGTAACTATAGCCCTGGCTCCAATCCACACACCATCGCGCAAAATGATGGGTTTGGTAATCAAATCAAAATTCTCTGAAGTATAATCGTGATTACCAGACAAAAGAAGTGCACCTTGCGATAAAACCACATGCTTGCCCAATTGCACCAAATCCAGATTATCTATCCAGACACTCTCTCCTACCCAACTATAATCACCAATCTCTAGTTTCCAAGGATATTTAATGTTTACTTTAGGTTTTATTACCACCGCATTACCAATTTTAGCACCAAAAATTCTCAATAAAAAAACCTTTAGTGTAGATATTGGAAAAAAATGATGATTAAATACCAAAATATTAGTATAATACCACAAAAATCTTTTCAAAAAACCGGCACCTGTATTTAAACTACGCCGATAATTATGCAGGTTTACTATCTTGTTCATAGGCAAAAAGTTTTAGGGTATTAAGCTTTATACCGGAATCGCTCAGAAAACTATCAGCCATACTTTTGGCTTTTCTGCTCCACTGCTCAAATTCGGTCTGCTCCATGTCGCCAAGTTTATTGATGGCAGAAATAAACTCTTCATCGTTTTTTAAACTTATATCCCAGCCTGCATTATTTGACAATAAATCTCGCCAAGGGGTATTTTTGCTAATAATAACGGGCCTGCCAACAGATAAAGTTTCAAAAATGCTATGTCCAAAATTTTCGCCAATGGATGGCAAAAACAGGGCATGATATTTCATTAATGTTTCGTGTACCAAATCTGATTTTAAATTTCCTTTATAACTAAATTCAATATTTCCGGGAAGTTTTTCATACACTTCTTTGCAATCTTTCCAGTATTTTTTATCATGCAAAGCTCCATAAACATCAAATTTTATATTGATATGAGAAATTTCCTTCAAAACTTGTAGCGCAAAAAGTAAATTTTTTTCCGGAGAGATTCTGCCCAAAAACACCAAACGCAATTCATTCTTCAATTTAACGATAGAATAAGACTCTTTACTGCAAATACGAGGAAAATTTGATGCCACAAAAACATCGCATTCAGGATACAATTCTTTTACAATATCTTTTTCATAGTCGTTTGTAACTTGCACAATAACATGTTTATACCATTTTATCAATTTAAGCAATTTAATATAAACATATTTACGCTTTTTCTTTACTTTCAAAGATTGGCTCGAAAACATGCCTCTGGGAGCAACAATAATACGAGAAATCTTTTTTAGTCGCGCCAAAAAAAGTGGGAGTATGCTAAAATAACAAGAATAAATGCCATTGATATACACAATATCGTAAATATCGGGATTTATAAAATGTGCAATACGCCTAAAACTTAAGTACTTTTTATCGAAATAAAACACCCGAACATTCTCGTCTGATTGATTCCAATTGTTCGATTTAACCTGATAATAGGGTGTATCGTCTGTATAATCGGTATTGGTAGTTACAATATCAATGTAATACATCGATTTCAAAAAATTAACTAAATTAGCTACCGATTGAACAGGCCCTCCGGCTTTATAGCCCGGCAGATACCAATCTATAAAAATCAAAATTCGTTTCACAATATTCTTATTATGGCACAAAATTAATGAATAATTCAAACTTTAATCCGAAAAATGAAAATAAGTCTTATAACGGCAAGCTACAATAGTGCCAAAACATTGGAAGAAACAATCAAAAGTGTAATAGCCCAAGAATATACATCCTTGGAATATATTATTATCGACGGTGAATCAACAGATAATTCGCTAGAAATAATAAAAAAATATGAGCACTACATTACAAAATGGGTCTCAGAAAAAGATAGGGGAATATATGATGCCTTTAACAAAGGCCTGGCAATGGCAAGCGGCGAAATTGTAGGTTTCCTTAACTCCGACGATATGTTTGCGCAAACCGACATACTGAAAAAAATTGCTGGCATATTCGAAAATGAATCCATTGAAGGCGTTTACGGCGATTTAGATTATATAGATTTTGAAAATCAACACAAAATAGTAAGAAAATGGAAAGCTGGCGAATACAAACACGGAGCATTTTTCTACGGCTGGATGCCTCCCCATCCAACACTATATTTGCGTAAATCGTGCTACCAAAATTACGGAAATTTCGATACAAGCTTTGTTTCGGCTTCCGACTATGAATTGATGCTTAGAATGATTCATCATCACCGCATAAATTTGGCCTATCTGAACGAGGTGCTGATTAAAATGCGCACGGGCGGAATTAGCAACAAATCTGTTTACAATAGATTAAGAGCCAACAAAGAAGATCGCAGGGCATGGACAGTAAATCGCTTAAAAATGCCTTTTTACACGCCTTGGTTGAAACCCTTACGTAAGATTCTTCAGTTTTTTTAAAATGTAATCAAAAATAATTAATCCAACAACTTAAGACAAAAATATGCATCTGCCATAACAAAAAATAAACAAAAACACATTAAAAACGAAACCCTACAAAATCTCTGCGGCTTCAATTTTAATTTTATTGATGCTTGCCTGAATGGGTGAATGCTCGAGACTGGCAAACACATCCACGAGCCTTTTGCTCAGCTCCATAGCAGAATCATCGGGTCGTAGATTGCCCGATGCCAGGTTTACAAGTTTAATCAGGTTTTCTTTGGTGGCTTTTACCAATTCCCAAGCTTCGTTCGACACATATATTTGTTGCGAAAGATTATGTTCATATTCGGCACGAATAGTCAAAAGCAAGGCTTTTTGCATTTGTGCTACATTCATTTTCGGCTGCTGTATGCGCAAAAGCATAGATTCGGGGGAGATACGTTCCAGAAAAAGGATAATCCTTTCGTATGCCTGCAGTTTTAGTGGCACAGTAATTTTCTGATTTTCTTTATTCTGCTCATTTTTTCTATTCTCAGTTTCTTGCCTCAAGTATCTGTCTAGTGTATAGTAACTGGCAGCTAAAACGACCAATGCAGGTATGCTGATTTTTAATATTTCGAGAAAAGTATTCATATCATAATTATTTTGGAGAGCAAAGTTAGGAAAATTAGGGAATAAAAAAAGTTGCTCCCAAGCAGGAAGCAACTTAATGAATTATAAGACTACAAATAATTTATTTGTTTCTAATTATTTTGGCTCTTTTAACTACAAATGCACCTTTGGTAACACCAAGTTCAAGCTCGGCTTCAAAATATTTCCCATTATCAGTGTATGGATCAAGCGAATAACCATCGGTTGTATTAACCAAATGATATTGGATGCTTAAAGTAGGATTTGCACCACAATTATTCCAAGTACCACTTCCAGAAATGGTGTAATCATAAGAAGAACCTTTATAGTCAGTTTTGAATAAAAACTGTAGGGGAATAGTAACATTACCTTCTTCGTAATTAACCTTCATGGTGCAAGTTCCACCTGAAAGAATTGTTTCGCCCCAATAATCATAAATCCAATCAGCATTTAAGCCAGAAAGAACAACATCATCACCGCTAGCGGTAGAAGTAACTTTACTACCATAGCCAGCATCTGTACCACCCCATGCGCCAACTAGATCGGCAGCTTTTCCGGTAAGTGAACAAACTTTTTTAAGATTAAGGGTAAGGGTAACAGCATCACCAGATAAACCACCATAGGTAGTTTCCTGAACTGTAACTTTCACACCATCGATGTCTGTTGCAGGTAAAGGGAAAACGATAGTGGCCATATAAGTACCCTGTCCGGTAATAGTAGCCTGAGCACCATCCACAGTCCAAGTATAAGAAGAACCTCCTCTGAGAGAAGTTACTTTAAAAACAACAGCATTTCCACCATTCGTAAAAACTGTTGAGGGACCTGTAACGCCAATTTTAGCAGGAAGTATCGACTTATAGTCAAATTCTTCTTCTTTTTCACAAGCAGAGAATGTGAAAAACAGTGCAATAACTGATATTAAAACGATATTTAATTTTGCTTTCATAATGTATTCAATTTTAAAATTACCACCCACCGTTAGATGTATTCAAACCATCGGCATTAGAAACACCTCCAAAAGAATATTGAGGAATCTGAAGTACTTCTAATTGTTGTCCGGGAATCGGAAAATGCAACAAAGTACCAGTTTGAAGCATATCTCTTCTTCGCATATCAAAAAATTCTAATCCAACGCCTGTCAAAAATAATTCGATAGACCGTTCATAGAAAATTGCATTTAGAATTTGATCGGCAGTTGCAGATGTTAAAATTGGTGCTAATTGCCCACGAGTAACACGTGTAGAAGCATTAATTACGACAATTGCACCGGCCAAATTATTAGTTCTAACCATTGCTTCGGCCTTTAACATGTCGTTTTCAGCCTTTAACATATCTGCAATTGGTGTATCAAAATTAACCAAATATGCATCATATCTTTTAAACCTGTAGCTCGAATAGTGGTAATATCCACGGTCGGCTCTAAAGGGGCACGAAGACAGATAACCAAAATCAGATAAAAGTCTGGCATCATTTGAAGTAGCTCTACCACTATTGGGCATATCGGCAAACAAACCGGATGTAGCCCATCTGTCAGGCATATTAGGATCCATCATGTGAATTACTCTCATATCTACCTGTCCCCAACCACCATAAACAGCATAGGTGTGATATTCAGAACCCCAAACACTTGCAGCAGCCCATGGTGCATTTCCATCACCAAGTGGAGCAAAGTCGAAATCAATTCCGGCATTGGTTAGCGAAAGCACTTTAGCCCAATCAACAGCAGTATTTTGAGTTGCATTTCTACTAGAATATACCAGCATTCTGGCAGCAAAAGTATTTGCGAGTTTGGCAACATCGGCACTTGAATAAGTTCTACCTGGAATCCAATTGGCAGGCAATGTAAAATTATTAGCAGCAGCAATCGAAGCAGCCATCTCAAGCGAAGCTACAGATGCAGCAACAAGAGCGGTATAAGATTCCAACTCAAGTTTAGCTAAATCAGACTCATCATTAACTACATAACCCTGATCGAAAAACAATCCCAAATATCCTTGAGCCAAACCTTGTCCTAAGTAAGCAACAGCCTCAACCATTTTGGTATCGGCACCTTCTTCACCAAATTCAATGCCCGATTTTACAGCTCTAATAACATCATTAGCCTGAGATAATGTAGCATACATAGCCAGCCAGGTTTCACGAGTAGTAGAAGAATAAGAATAACCAGGTTCGTTATTAAAGGCTATGCGTGGTTCAGCAGATAAGTCCTTCATAGCGGCATTACCCCAAGAACAAGTACCGGCGTCTGACATTACCCAAATGCCGAGGCCGACTCCATTATATGCATGAATATTTTTGAACCAGTTGGCCACCAGGCTACTGGTAACACCCTGCAAATCATCAGGATTACTAAGTGCATCTTTGGCACTTGGTGCATTAAAATTATCTACATCCAAAACATCTGGCGAGCAACTCACCATAATGAATACAGATAAAACTATTGTGATAAATTTATAAATTCTCATAATTTTCAATTTTTAAAACTTAAATTCTAAAGAAACTGACATGGTTCTGTAGTTTGGATATCCGTATGCATCGAATGCAAAATACTGGAAATAACCAACATTGCTAGAGCTACTAGGTTGAGCCACTTCAGGATCGTATCCTGTATATTTTGTAAATGTAAGCAAGTTACGACCGATAAAACCAACTTTAGCACCTTTAAAGAAGCCCCCTAAAAATCCGGTTAAATCTGCTTTATCCAATGAGTAAGACAATGAGAGCTCTCTCAATTTCAAATAAGTTCCATCTTCAACAAAGTGCGATGTAATATTATTCACATCGTATAATGCGGCATAATAATCAGTAGCATGCTTTTGATATTCTTCTTTTCCTGATTGATCAACATCGGCTGCTCTTAAATCGCGATACAACCATTGTTTTGTTCTATTATAAACAACACCACCGTATTTCAAATCAAACAAGAAATAAAGTGAGAAGTTTTTAAAGCTGATATTATTCGCAAGACCCATATTGAAAGTAGGATTTGTATCACCAATTTTCTTTTGCAATGCAGCACCATTGGCATCTAAAACCTTAATAGGTTTCTCACTAGTTGTTCCAATAGTTCCGGCAGCAACATAGTAACCGTCGTCATTTTTTTCATAGTCGGCCAAAGTCTTACCTTCCGGCATTTGAGCTGTCAACTGTTCTTCTGTTGTAACCCACTCATATCCATATAATATACCAAAAGTTTCGCCTTCTTTAATATAAAATGCCTGGTCAGCATCTTGTCCATAAGAACCAGTTTGGAATGGAGGAATATCTAATCGGGTAATTTTGCTCCGAACTCTGTCAAAAATTAAATTGGCAGACCAGTTAAAATCACTTGATTGAGCTAATTTCATACCTAAACTTGCTTCATAAGCCTCAGAATTTAAGGCACCTGCATTAAGCCATTGATATTTGTAACCCGACATAGCAGCAAGTGGGGCACGCATAATTTGATCATCTGTATTTGTGTTTGAATAAGAGAATTCAAAACTGAAACGGTTTAAGAAATCGATATTAACACCAGTTTCGAACTCAGCAGATGTAGCGGGTCTTAAATCGGCATTTCCTAAGGTATATTTAGTTGCAACACCATTGCTTACATCAAAGGTTTCGTATTGTGCACTAAAGCCAGGACGCTGTCCGGATGTACCGTAAGCAGCACGGATTTTAAATTCCTGAATTCCCGGAATTTTTATATCTTCAGAAATACGGTAAGCCGCTGATACTCTATAATAAGGTGCCCAACGATTGTTAGAACCAAATAAAGAAGAACCATCGTAACGTCCCATTGCATCAAATAAATATTTTGATTTATAATCAAACTGACCAATGGCAAAATAATTTATTGAACGAATGTCTGATAAGCTGGAAGCAGATGAAATATCACCGGCAATAGCATCAAAAGTTTCGGAACCAGCAACACCAAATTCATTTCCATTTGAATAGAAAAATTCATCATGAAAATCTTCATATAAATAACTCAATTTTCCTTTTGCGGAGAAATCGCCAAATTGTTTACTCATATTGGCAGTAATCTGAACGTTTTGAGACGACATTAAATAATTATCTTTATATAATCCGCCTTTACTGTATACTAGCTCTGTACCACCACGTGTAAGAAAATCAATAGGAGTTACAATTGAATAATCAGTATTTCTTCTTTCGAATGAATAACGAGCATCAAAATTGATGAATTTTGCAGGTTCGTAATTAATACTGTAACTACCAACTACAAACGATTTTTTCTGCTCATTTTTAATTTTTGAAAGTGAATATAATGGATTATCCTCGTTTGAATTCCAATGGCTTACATTTAAATCATAAGGAGATCCATCTTCGTCGTTCGGTCTGTTTAAATCCACATCAGGAAATAAGAAGAGTACATCAAAGAAAATACCACCATTTGTATTAACTCCACCAGGATCATTAGAAAATGCTTTTCCAATCATATTCGAAGCAGAAATTTTTACTTTGTCATTGGCAAGTCTTTGGTCAATATTCACGCGAATATTCTGACGATTGTAGCCTTCAGTATTGATAAGAATACCTTTATTATGCGTATTTTCAAACGCTACGAAGTAATTAGATTTTGCTGTTTTGTTTGATAAAGAAACATAATTAGTATAAAAATTTCCATTTTCAAACATTTCATCTTGAAGATTATTTAACTTATAGTATGGATTGTCTGAATAATGATCATCGTCTAAAACCAATGATCCCTGAATAGCATTATTAGTACCACCATTAAAATCTGCAGGAAAGGTAACGCCATAAAAATCGGTATAAGAGGTACCAGGATTATTGATGTCTTTTAACTTATAAGGATGAGTTTCGTTTAATTCCAAAAACTTAGGAAGTTGCGAAATACCATATTCGTTTCTAACGGAAACTTGCGTAGCATTCATTTCTAATGCTTCACCACGTTTGGTAGTAATAACAACAACGCCATTACCTGCGCGTGATCCATAAAGGGCACTTGCCGATGCACCTTTTACCACTTCCATTGAAGAAATATCGTTTACATTAATATCGCCTAATCCGCCTTCGAGCAGCACGCCATCAAGAATGATTAAAGGATCCAGGCCACCCATAATATTAGTAGCTCCGCGCAATTGAATGTTTGCAGCATTGCCAGGAGTTCCGCCTGCACTAGTAATATGTACACCAGCAACTTTGCCTTGCAGCGCACTTGCTGCCGAAACAGCAGGAGCCTCTTCCAGCGCTTCGGAGCCAACTTTTGCAACCGATACTGTGAGCTTTTTCTTGGGGGTTCCTGCAGCTACACCCGCAACAACAATTTCTTCCAAATCAATGGTTTGTGCCTCTAAAGTGGCATTAATCACTGTCTGGTTATTAATAGCTACTTTTTTTTCTTGCATCCCTACGAAAGAGAAAACCAGATTTGTAGCTCCTTGAGGTACTTGTAACGAATATTTTCCATCCATATCAGTTACTGTACCCACACCCGAAAAACCGTCGGCTCTAACAGTTGCACCGGGCAATGTAGCACCATTAACATCTTTCACCGTACCGGTGATAGTGCTTTGTGCCCACATTACTTGCATGCCTGCAAAAAGCACCATGGTAAGTAAAATCACAAATTTTTTCATACATTAATTTATTTTAATTAATACTAGTTTGGATTGTCAAAAGTACAAATATTTTCGCAATAAAATAACTTAATTTTATAAAAAATTAACAAATATTACTGTAACTTTTCTTGTTAGTACTCAAAACTTCTGCCTGTCAATTCATTAACCCTAATTCTGATAATTGTAATATTATCTACAGCAGGCTTATTAAACTTAAATTCTTCGGAAGTATATTGCGACATAAGTAAATTTAGTCCAAGCAATTTCTCATCATAATCGTTTACAAACTCGGCCTTTCCATAAGCAAGAACGCTTCTGTATGCCATTCTCCATGAGCAGCCAACTTCTTTGTTTCTTGCAAACAAATTATAATCATTACTAAAACTTACGCACACATTGGGATTTTTTTTCAAAATATCGATTTTTTTTCCATAAGCAACGGAGTGAAGGTAAATAATTCCGTCTTTATACCCGAAATTAAAACCCAGAACATACGGAAATTCGCCATCGCTCATGGCCACATGGCAAATTTGGCATTTACTAATAATTTCTTCGAGCTGCCCAATTTCGGCAATATCTTTGATGGCTTTGTCTCTTTTAGGATGTTTATGTGTGTTTTTATCCATTGGAAAAAGTTTTTCGTGCTAAAATAAGTTAAACTACTTAATATTCGCAGGGAAAGTGTAGTTTTGTGAAATTTTTTATATGATGCAATTTTCCTGATAAATGTTTATAAAACAATTAAATAGCAAAAACATTTTTTTTAATTTGGCCACCGAAGAGTATCTCTTGAAAAATAAAGAGCACGATTTTGTGCTTTTGTATGCCAATGAATCTTGTATAGTGGTAGGGAAACATCAGAATGCTATGGCAGAAATTAATCACCTTGCCTGCGAAAAGGAAGGGATACCCATTGCAAGAAGAATTTCGGGCGGTGGCACAGTATACCACGATCTACAAAACCTGAATTTTGCATTTTTACTTACTGTAGGCAATAATCCGGTAAATTTTCGAAAATACAGTGCCCCGATTGTCGATTTTTTAAATAATTTGGGCATAGCGGCAGAATTTAGTCCGCGAAACGATATTTTTATTGGCGATAAAAAAATTTCGGGCAACGCAGAACACGTTTTCAAACATCGTGTTTTGCATCACGGAACACTTTTGTTTAATAGTAGCTTAGAAAAGCTAAACTCAGTGCTTAATGTTCGTTTAGAAAAATATCAATCCAAAGCAGTGCAGTCGGTTCGTCGCAATGTAGCCAACATTAGCGATTTTTTGTCTGAGCCATTGACTTTCGAAAAATTCAGCCTTTTGTTGCTCAATTATCTCAAAAACCATCACCAAGCCAAAGAGTATAGCTTATCAGAATCCGATTTTAGAGAAATTGATGCATTGGTGCAAAAAAAATATCAAAGCATGGATTGGAATTATGGATACTCCCCCAAATATCAATACAAAAACAGTTTTATTTTTGATAATCAAGATATAAGCATTAATTTCGATGTTGAAAAAGGAATCATCAAAAATATAAAAACCAATGCCCCGAATTCCCGTTTGGAAGCATTATATTTACTTGAAAATACATGGCATTTGCCCACTAAAATTTCCGAAATTCTGAATAAGACTTACGACACCAAAACTACCAGATTCTTAGTAGATAATTTAGTATAAATAATTAATGAAAATAATTCATTTTCTGCAAGCATTGCCGCAGAATGAAAAGTTTGTGTTTCGCAAACACCTTATTTACTCGCTGCTCGATGGTTTAATTTTGGGAGTTTTGGCTTTAAACGAGTTTGTGCTGATAAAAAGTCTGCATGGCACAAATTTCCAGATTGGTTTATTGGTGCAATTTACCACGATTGCATTTTTGGTAAGCATTATAATAAACGAGGTTTTAAAAAGAGTTGTCGATAAGAAAAAGTTTATACAATTGGCAGCCGTTATAACACGAGCTCCATTTTTGATAATCGCATTCTTTCCGCAATCGCACAATATTGTGCAGGCAAATCCGGTTTTTCAGCATATTTTTCTGGCCATCTTCTTTGTCTATTTCTTAAACGACAGCCTGTTGCTTCCGGTTATAACCATGATTCTAAAAAGTAATTATACTACCGACAATTTTGGTTATTTGTATAGTTTTGCCACATCGGCCAACAAGATAGTGATGCTGCTGACCACCTTTTTTTATGGTATTCTGCTCGACAACAATAACTTTGCCTTTGTATATATGTATCCGCTTGTGGGATTAAGCGGTATTATTTCGGTATATCTACTTACACAAATACCCATAAAAAGTGATAATGCATCAATAAAACTATCTTTAGGAAAAGCATTAAAGGGAGCATTATCCGAAATGCTCAATATTTTGAAAACCAATAAACCTTACCGCGATTTTCAAATATCGTTTATGCTTTATGGCTTTGCATTTTTGATTACTCAGGCCATAATAACGATTTTTTTTGAAAAAGAATTAAAATTAAACTACTCTTCGGTAGCGTTTTACAAAAATGCCTATTACATTATTGCCATCATATTAATGCCCACTTTCGGAAAGCTAATTAATAAAATAGACCCTAGAAAATTCGGAGCCATTACCTTTTTACTAATGATGTTTTACCTGATATTTTTGGCATTAACTGAGTTTTTTCCTTATAGTTTCGAATTTGGTGGCATAAAGTTTTATTATACACTGATAATAGCCTTCATTTTCAACGGTCTCTTTGCCGCTACCATGTCGCTACTTTGGTATATAGGCTCGGCCTATTTTGCACAAAACGATAATGTAGCCACCTACCAGTCTATTCACATAAGTTTAACCGGAGTTCGTGGAATGATTATACCACTGCTTGGGGTTGCCTTGCTCGATTATATACACTACTCCGGGGTATTTTTAAGCGGAATAGTACTATTATTTATAGCAGTAATGGTAATGCTCTGGTCCATGAAACGTTATGCCAAATCATAAAAAAAATTAAAATCATCAATTATTAAGATTTAGAACATCAACAAATCAATGGAAATAAATATCTTGCACTCAAATTAGCATCTCACAGATTTAGCATCGCAAACACAGAAATTTACCCAAAAAAACACAATGAAACCCTATAACTTGCTCATTCTTAGCACATTTTTTATGCAGATAACATTTGCACAAAATTATTCGCTTAGTGGCTATATAAAAGATAAAGCCAGCGGAGAGGCCCTAATAGGCGCTACCATTTTTGCATCGGAAATATCACGCGGAGCGAGCACCAATAATTATGGATACTATAGCGTAATTATACCACAAGGCGAGTACACCCTTCGCTTTAGTTTTATGGGCTACGAAACCATAGAACAAAAAATTAGCCTGAATAAAAATACCACCATCAGTTTAGAGCTCGAAGAAAGCTCCATTTTAACAGACGAGGTCGTAGTATCGGCAGAAAAAACACAAAACATCGAAAGTTCACAAATGAGCCGCGTAAATTTACCAATGGCTCAGATAAAAACTATTCCGGCATTCATGGGCGAAATAGATGTACTAAAAACCATTCAACTATTGCCTGGAGTGCAGTCGGGCGGCGAAGGAAGCTCAGGCTTCTATGTAAGAGGCGGTGGTCCGGACCAAAATCTTATTCTGCTCGACGAAGCCATTGTGTACAATGCATCGCATCTATTCGGATTTTTCTCGGTTTTTAATGCCGATGCAATAAATAACGTGGAACTTATAAAAGGTGGTATGCCAGCCAATTATGGAGGCAGATTATCGTCGGTACTTGATATAAGCATGAAAGATGGAAACAGCCACGAATACAAAGTTGATGGTGGCATTGGCCTCATAGCTTCGCGACTCACAGTGCAAGGGCCAATTATTGATGGAAAAAGTTCGTTCCTTGTTTCCGGTCGCAGAACATACATAGATATACTGGCCAACCCGTTTATTAAAGAAAGTTCACCTTTTAAAGGCTCCGGATATTACTTCTATGATTTAAACGCCAAAATTAACTACGAACTTTCCGAAAAAGATAAATTGTTCTTAAGTACTTACTTTGGAAGGGATGTATTTACCTATAATAATAAGAACGATGGATTTAAAGTACAAATTCCTTGGGGAAATGCAACTGCATCGCTAAGATGGAATCATGTATTTAACGGGCAATTATTTATGAATACCAGTTTGATATATACCGATTACCAATTTTCGTTTGGCGCAGAGCAAGAATATTTTGAACTGAAATTAAATTCGGGAATTACAGATTATAATGCAAAATTGGATTTTACGTGGATACCAGGCTATAAGCATGTTGTAAAATGGGGAGCACAATATATTTATCATAGATTTACGCCCAGCAGCGTAAGTGCAAAAATTGGAGAAACCAGCATAAATACAAGCGATATAGTTTATAATTTTGCACACGATTGGGCAGCCTATATAAATGAAGAATGGGATATTACATCTCGCCTAAAAATAAATATAGGCCTTAGAGCAACAGCATTTCAGCAAATAGGACCCTTTAAGCGCTATATAAAAGATGCTTACGGACAAACAATAGATTCAATAGAATATGCTAAAAACGAGAAAATTGTAACTTACCCGAATATTGAACCCCGTTTTTCGATGCGTTTTAGTATCGACAAACGTTCGTCGATAAAAGCCTCTTATGCCGAGAATTATCAGTACATACATTTGGCCACACTCTCAAGCGGCTCATTACCAACAGATTTATGGGTACCAAGTACCGATATTGTAAAACCACAATTCAGTCAGCAGGGAGCCATTGGATATTTTAGAAACTGCAAGGATAACAGCTACGAATTTTCGGTAGAGCTTTACTACAAACTTATGCACAACCAAATAGAATATGCCGAAGGCACTGCCCCTGGCGACGAAGTAGGCGACAATCCGGATAATGCCTTTGTTTTTGGCGAAGGCGAATCTTATGGATTGGAGTTATTTGTAAAGAAAAGCCTTGGCAAAGCTACCGGATGGATTGGCTATACCTTATCAGAAACAACAAAAACTTTTCCCGATATAAACAACGGAATTACGTTTCCGGCGAAATACGACCGACGACACGATTTATCGTTTACGGCCACTTATGAGTTTAATAAGCAATGGACTGCATCGGTTATTTTTGTATACGCAACCGGAAATTCCATCACATTGCCTATTGGCCGTTACTTTATAGATGGTTCCATTGTAAACGAGTATGGAGCACGAAATTCTTATAGAATGGAAGCCTACCACCGTGGCGACATTTCGATTACTTATAGCCCTCCCAAAAAGAAAAAAATAGAATCTTCGTGGAATCTATCAATCTACAATGTTTATAATCACTACAATCCGTATTTTATTTATTTTGATACTGAAGGAAATCTTACAGAAGGAACACTTAAAAGTAATGCAAAACAGGTATCTTTATTCCCCATTTTGCCATCGATAACTTACAATTTTAAATTTTAACAAATACGAAATTTGCATAATTATTATATTTTTTTATACTATTGAGGTATTTAAATAGTTCGAGTTTTTGCACTTTAAATGATCCATTACCAATTTAAAAATGGAAATATGAGTTCAGTCTAAAAAGATTGAACTCAATAATGAGTTAAAACCAGTTATTTTCACCGATGCAGAGAAAGAAGAATCGGAAGCCGCAATTATAGAGAGTTATCAATATTATAAAAGTCTGCTCACAAAATCTGCCGACGAGATAAAGGATTAAAAAAATAAAGCAAAATGTAAATTCCCGTAAAAGCCAATTTTTATATGCGATTTTTTTGTAAATTTCATACTTCAATTCTACTCAAATGAAAAAAGAATATTGGGTATATATAAGCATCTTTCTGGTAAGCATAGTTTTTTTATTGGTTTCGCTAATGCTTGCAATTCATAAAGGAAAATCTCCCAAATGGACAGCACGAAAAATGAAAATCGGAGGTATTTTGCTAAGTCTTAACGCAATTATTGGAGTACAATCGTGCAACCGCGAGCCGGAAGTAATGTGCTACGATACAGTAGCAACCGACCAAATGTGGCTCGAACCAATGGATGCAGGCGTGAGTACTATCAAAAAATCCGATACCATCAATGGAGTAATCAACTATCCGGAATCCAAAAATTTTAGCTATAAAATTCTTGATTCAGAACAAAATATTATCAAAAAAGACATCATAAACCCAATATTGGACTCAAGCTCTGCGTTGTTTAATTTCGAAATTAATTTTCCGCCAAATACAAAAGATGGTAAATATACCATAATGCTGTTTTCGACGGAAATAGAGAAACAAGACAGTTTGCGATATCTCGAGAATAAATACGAAATAATAATCAAAAATGAATAAAACCGAATTTAGCTTCACATTGCCTTTCGTTGCCTTTGCGCTGGCATTTGCAGCAGTTTCTTTTATGCTTTATCTAAGCGGAGGAAAATCGTCGTACTGGTTAAAGAAAAAAATGAAAATTGGCGCTATCATGCTCACCATGTCGGCAGCAAGCGTTGGATATCAGGGCTGTATAACTACATGCTACGATATGCCGGCCCAAAATGATATAAGCATAGACAATCTCGCAAATTACGAAATAAGGGTAAATCTGCAAGAAAATAAATACATTACAGGTACAATTTACGAAAGAATAAGTACGGAGTTTTATTTTCGAATCACCGATACAGCCTATACAAAAACATTTCAATTAGAGCAATTAAAAGCCGACGACGGCGCCATGGATGAATCTTCAGAAAAATTTACGATAATGCTCAGCGATTCATTGGAAAGTGGCATTTACATGCTCAATTTTTATGATTATAAAGTTTTAGCCGAAGATTCTGCCTATGCCAGCTATCCGAGTTTTCGCCTAATCGTAGAAAATAACCGCCCATGAAATATTCGCTGCCGCGTATTGCCTTTGAAATTACCTCCGTATGCAATCTCAAATGCAAATATTGTTACAATATCTGGAAAGCTCCGGAAGCAGAAGAATTTAAGCATTTCAACAGTTATTCACAGGCACTGAAAACCCTAAAGCACTTATTTAAAGTGGCCGATGTTCAACATGTTACTTTTACAGGCGGCGAACCCTTTTTGGCCGAGCGTTTTCCAGAAATTGTACTCTTTACCCGCCTAAAAAACAAATCGGTAAGCATCATCAGTAACGGAACAATGGCAAAACCGGAAGACTATAAAACAATGTCGGATTTAGGTGTTTCGCTAATTGAAATCCCCATTTTAGCTGATAATGCCACCCAACACGACACATTAACAGGTATCAAAGGCTCGTGGCAGAAGGTAGTAGACTCAGTAAAAAGCATAGTACCATTGAAAATGCAATTGGTGGCCGTAATTGTAATCACTAAAATAAATTATGCCGACATTGACAAAACTTTGCAGTTTATTCACAATCAGGGAATAAGGCGGGTAATGCTCAACAGATTCAATATCGGAGGAGCAGGAATTGTGCATCAAGACGAACTAAATCTTACGCACAGAGAACTCAATTTGGCCTATCAAAAAGCATCCGAAGCCGGAAAAAATTTGGGATTAAGTTTAAGTTCAAACGTTTGTACCCCATTATGTGTGGTAAATCCACAACATTTTCCGAATATTCGGTTTTCTAGCTGTTCGCCCAAGGTCGAAAAACGCCCCTTAACTATAGATATTCTGGGAAATCTGCGCTTTTGCAACCATTCGCCAAGTATTTTGGGCAATATTTTTACAGATAGTTTAGAAAAAATGCTCCATTCGGAAAAAGCACAATTGTGGAGCAATTTGGTGCCTGAATACTGCACAAATTGCGAACTCTACAGCAAATGTATGGCCGGATGCAGAGCAGCATCAGAGCAACTCAGGCTCTCGCTAAATCATGTAGATCCTTTGGTTTTATATAAATCAACATAAACAGCATAAAACATGATGTTTACTAAATTTCTTTTGGTTTTATTGCACCTTTTTTTATCAATCGGAGCATTCTACGGCGGAATACAATTCATACTCAAATCCGATGGTAGCGGATTTGGAATGTCGGAAGCCTTATTACAGGATTCTCTATTTTCCGATTTTTTAGTTCCCGGAATTATTCTATTTTTCACATTTGGAATTATCCCCTTTTACGTGGCTTTTGCGCTGATTAAAAAACCTAAAAATGCATTACTGAGTTCAGTCTAAAAAGATTGAAAAAATGATTATACCCCTGCCAGCGTTTTCTTAATTGACTTATAAACTGTTTAGTACAGTTACAGCATTTTATAAAAATCAACGCCGGCAGGGTTTTTAGACTAGACTCATTACTGCAAAAACTAAATTTTTGGAAGGATTATCATTTTGCCTGGGCTTTAGCACTATATACCGGCATTGCTTTAATTACATGGATTCATGTGCAAATGGTTATTTTAACCCACATTGACCCCCTACTCACGATTTTTACGTACTATGGTATACTAATTATTTACATAACTTTACTTCCGTCAACCAGAAACAATTTTAAAGTATAAACTTATGAAATTCAAAGTCTATTATTATTCACGCAAAGGCAGCAACAAATATTTGGCACAAAGAATAGCATCCGATTTAAATTGCGAGATGGAGGAAATAAGGCCAAGATTAAATACATTTTTGTTTATGATGATGAACCTGAATTTGGGAAATCGAAAACTAAAATCTAATCCTACGAATTATGATAAAGTTATTTTATGCCACCCTATTTTTATGGGAAAACTAATTGTACCCTTAAAAAAATTTATCATTCAAAACACCAATCAAATTAATGCTTTGGACTTTGTAACCAGTTGTGGGAGCACTTTTGCGAAGAAAGACGAAAAATTTGGCCATAACCTTGTTTTTCAAGAGGTAAAACGCTTATTGGGCTCAAAATGCGAAAAATGTCAGGCATTCCCAATAGGATTGGTACTTCCAAAAGAATTACAAGAATCGCCCGATGCCTTTATGCATAACCATCTAAACAACGAAAATTTTAAAGGTGAAATTCTCTCGCTCTATCAAAATTTTATTTCAGAATATTTAGGGTCTGCTGAAAAACTTAAATAGCAAGATTTTGAAATAGAATTTAAGAAA
>DYOH01000053.1 GCA_020720625.1 Acetofilamentum sp.
ATGTAAAAAAGTTCCGAAATACTCAGGATTAATTCCTTCAACTTCATCAATAATTAAAATGCATTTTTTGTCATTCATTTGTTCGATCTGATAAAAAATATCAGAAAGATTACTTTCCCCAAATGAAGTGCTCCAAAATTTGTTTAATTCACCAGTAAGGTTTTTTAGGAATGTATTTTCGGGCGTTTGTTTGTAGCTCTCGAAATTAATATGCGCCACTGAATAGCCTTGTTCAGTTAATTTATCTGCCAATTGCCTGAAATAAGTACTTTTACCGGTTTGTCTTGGAGCCCAAATGGTGAAATATCGTTCCTTTTCGACCAATTTTATTCCTTTTTCAATTAAATCGGTACGTTCTATGGTGTAATGTTGGGACGGGATATTGGGCCCCGATGTATTAAAATCTCTCATTTATGCTGATATTATTTCAAGTTCAAAGTTAAAGAAATTTGCTTATATTTTCAATTTCAATTATTGAAGCTATGCCCATTCTAAAAGTATGACATTTTATCCTTTCAAAAAACCAGGTAAAATGCAATTTGCCTATTTACTCAAATGTAAGCATTTTTTTCTTAGTGAAGCGATAAAACATACAACAATGCCTTTCTAGCTGGTGTAAATTTTCACGGCCAAGAAGAAAAAATTGCTATTGAAGTATTTTACTCGTGTTTTTTAATCCAATTTGCAGTAGTGTAAGTAACTAGTTTCAACAGTCTATTTGTCGTTGGTTTTATTCTGAAAAATAGTATCTTCGCTCAATATGTACAAGCCAAAAAATTATGAAAACTATTATTGAAAAACAGGAAATTATACCCATTTTGCTGGAGTATTATTCCCAACTTTTAAAAGAAGCTACCTATCAGGAACATTTGTTTCAAAAAAAGTATAAACACTTTTTTGAAGATTTTGAGCTATATATCAATAACACCAATAAAGAGAATTTCGAAGAATGGGACGATTATATGGAGTGGAAATCTTTTCGAAAATCAATTGAAAATTATGAACAAAAAATAAAATCTATTAAGCATGGAGATTTTAAACCATAAACCAATATCTTTATGCCTATTACAGCTTAACTCTCTTCTTTTTCCAATTCTGCTAACAAATCAGCCACCACAAAAGTACTTCCGCCTACGTAGATAAAGTCGTGTGCGTCGGCATTTTGCTTTGCCGCCAAATAGGCTTGCAGCACTGTAGGGTATGCTTTGCCAACTAAACCGGCTTCATGCGCTAATTCCTTGAGTTTATCGTGATGCATGGCTCTGGGGATGGAAGCTCTTGTAAAATAGTAATCGGCATCTTTGGGCATTAGCGCCAATACTTTGGCAATGTCTTTATCGTCGACCATACCGAGCACAATCCGCAGATTTTTCCAAGGATGGCGGTAAATTTGTTCCAACACCAGTGAAATACCTTCGGCGTTGTGGCCTGTATCGGCAACGCAGAGCGGATTACGTCCGATAATCTGCCAACGGCCTTTTAAACCACTTCTTCGGGCAGCATTTTTCAATCCTTCGTTTATGGCCGATTCGGACAAGTTCCAGTTAGTTTTGAGCAAATGTATGGCAGCCAGCACCGTTAGTATATTTTTATGCTGATAATGCCCCAGCAAATCGAGGGAGTATGTTTGTGCCTGATTTTCGGTTTTGTTCAATACCTGTATATTTTGTTTTTCGTTGACAGTTTGCAGGGCATAATCAAAAGTGAAATAATCGGTAGCCAAAGCCAGTGGTGCATTTCTTTCTTTGGCAATGCTTTTAAATACGGGAAAAGTTTCGGATTGATATTCGCCAATAATCACAGGAGTTTTGGGCTTGATAATGCCGGCCTTTTCGGCGGCAATTTTTGCAAGGGTATCGCCCAAAAATTGAGTATGATCATAGCCAATATTGGTAATTACGCACAAATCGGGCGAAATAATATTGGTAGAATCTAAACGTCCGCCCATGCCTACTTCTACAATGGCAATGTCAATTTCTTGCTGGCGAAAGTAATCAAATGCCATGGCCACGGTAAGTTCAAAAAAGGAGGGATTTAGCTGTTCAAAAAAAGGGCTGTGCTTGGCCACAAAATCTACCACAAATTCTTTGCTCAGCATTTGTCCGTTTACTTTAATACGCTCGCGAAAATCGATCAAATGAGGCGAAGTGTATAATCCGGTATTGTATCCTGCCGACTGAAAAATAGCAGCAAGCATGTGCGATACAGAGCCTTTTCCGTTGGTTCCGGCTACGTGCACGGTTTTAAAACTACGGTGCGGATGGCCTAAATGTTGGTCTAAAGCCAGGGTGTTGTCCAGGTTGTCTTTGTAGGCGGCTTTTCCTATGCGCTGAAACATGGGCAATTGACTAAGCAGATAGTCTAATGAGCGCTGATAGTCATCATTTATGTGATTTGACATTGTTTTTCAAAATAAATTTTGTAATTTTAAAAAAGAAATCAAAAGTAAAGAAAATGCTAAAATCGAAAAAAATTTTTGTACTGGATACCAACGTCATTTTGCACGATCAGCACAGTATTTTCAATTTTCAGGATAATGATGTAGTAATACCGATTACAGTACTCGAAGAGCTAGATAAGTTTAAAAAAGGCAACGATATTATCAATTTTAACGCACGCCAGTTTATGCGCGACCTGGATAAGCTGGCCGGTAAGGAGCTTTTTTCTGAAGGAATTTCCCTTGGCCCCGAAAACGGCAGATTATTCATCGAAACAGGAAAAAAGTTCAGCGAGGTAATGAACGAATCTTTCTCCGAGCCTATTGCCGACCACCGCATTTTGTCCATCGCCGAATTTTTACATTATAAATTTCACAACCGTAAGGTGGTGCTTGTATCCAAAGACATTAACCTGCGCATGAAAGCCAAAGCCATTGGCCTGCAAAGCGAAGATTACGAGAATGATAAAGTGCAGGATATGGAGAAAATTTATGAACAGGTACCCGAAATTGAACTCCCGGACACCGCCCTTATCAACGCTTTTTATCACAGTAAAAAGGACCTTTCGCCTGAGGAACTCGGTATTGAAGACAAAATTGATAATTTACAGTATTTTATTCTAAAAAGCGGAAATTCTTCAGCACTAGCTTATTACAGTAAAAATTCGCGCACTATAAGACGAATAGAAACAGAATCGGCGTATGGTATAAAACCACGGAATGCGGAACAAAAATTTGCCTTGGATGCGCTGCTAAATCCGGAAATACATGTTGTTGCACTTACCGGACGTGCCGGAACCGGAAAAACTTTGCTGGCCTTGGCTGCTGCCTTAGAACAGCGACATTTGTATCAGCAGATATTTTTGGCACGCCCATTGGTAGCGCTCTCCGATAAAGATATGGGCTATTTGCCCGGTTCTGCCAAAGAAAAAATCAGCCCCTTTATGCTGCCTCTATTCGATAATTTATCGGTAATTAAAAACCAATTTAGCGCTCAAAGCAAAGATTATACCCGGATACAAGAAATGCTCGACGACGAAAAACTACTCATCACGCCTTTGGCATATATCAGAGGCCGTAGCTTGTCGGACGTGTATTTTATTGTGGACGAAGCACAAAATCTAACTCCCCACGAAGTAAAAACCATCATCACACGTGCAGGTGCTAATGCAAAAATGGTTTTTACCGGCGATATTCAACAGATTGATTCGCCTTATTTGGATACCCAATCAAATGGATTAACCCATTTATCTGACAAAATGAAGGGACAGCATATTTTTTGCCATCTGAACTTGATGAAGGGGGAAAGAAGCGAATTGGCCGAATTAGCCAGCCGTTTGCTTTAATTCTTTTTTTTTGAAACAAAAAAATTATATTTACGTAAAATAATAAAAATAAATGGTTTAATTTTTGTGGCCTGTTTACCTAATAACCCAATGAAAAAACACTATTATGAAGAATATGTTGAAAAAAACCGCAATATTTCTATTGGCCCTTATGTTTGGGCTCAATTTGAGCGCACAAATTGAGGAAACAACCGAGATGGTGCTCGATAAACCAGATAAAATGTTTTGGTTTTTCCTGAACGTTACCTTAGTAAAAAATAAAGAAACCCAACTTTTTGAGTATATCATAAAACCAAGCGGGGGTTTTTATAATGGCGACGAGGAAAAGTTTAAAAAAGCCCTTTGGGGAAATAAAACTGCCAATAGATTGGCCGTTGGACCATTCTGGAACGAATCGACAGCTAAAACTTCGCAAAAAATTTACATGAGTTTGTCGAAAACATCCATGGATCCTACTTTAATTTCGGAAGTAAACGACGATCAGGTGCATTGGTATTACCTTAAAGTAAAGCAACAACGCACAGGATATAAACTCGAACCAACGGCTGCCCGTGTGGCCACTGGTACTGCCCAGGAATATTACGATGCGCTTAAAGAAGGTTTATTCCAGGAGATGATTGCTGTAGGGCCTTTCAACGATTATTCTGAAGCCGAAGATTCTAAAGCCTTGTTCAGGGCGCAAGAAGATTTTCGTGGCAGAAGATAATAAGTCTAAATTATATTTTCACCCCAAATCAGGCATTCCATTTTTTGTTTGATTTGGGATTTTTTTATGTCGAATGAAAATATATACAGGTATTTCATTAAGTATGTTAATGTAACAATATTATAGTTTTATAAACGGATATTTTTTGCTGAATGCTCTCGGCATTTATCATTCATCAGGAAGTATTATTTCCAGTTTTAGAGGGATGAAGTTTTTTTCGTTTTAGCCGAAAGGGGCTTCAAAAAACGATGCATACTTTTAACCCTGCGCCTTTCTCGCAGGATAATGTTTTTAACCCTTTGGTCGGTTAAAAAGATGCACCAAGGGATAATTTAAGCCACCTATCCATGTTTTGGTAAAAGCCCAATACTTAAATTTATTTGGTTAATCGTAATAAGTGCCGTCGCTAGTTAATATTTATAACACAAATCATCTAAATCTTTGCCGGATCTCCTAAGGGGACTTTATAAGTGCTTCTAAAAAAGTTAGTACCTCAGTTGGCAAAGTTTTCAAAAATTCCAAAAACTCTTGAAAAGTATGGTGTGCCGGCTCCAAAATTCGACGGGTTTTCAAATTCCGACTAGTTTAGGGTTTCGCCGGCAGCAGCCCCTTCGAGGGCAAAGACCGTTAGAAAATAATGCGAATACACCATTTTTGGGCACCCCGTAGGGGTGCAACATCACTTGTCCGAGCAATAAGCATGTGTTTGAATATTTTAAATGTCTGGTAAATAACTTATTGCACCCCTACGGGGTGCTTTTTTGTTTTGTCTATATTTTTTTCTATCGATATTTCAACCCTACGGGGTGATTTGTTTGCCATTTTTCCAACTTTTCAAAAATCCCAAATATTTTGGATATAAATGATAAATCAAAAAGTTAAGATCTGTTTGATGGCTATCTCATAAAAAACACAATTTTCTATTTAATCAAATATCAAATTTTTACACGATTAACTTTATATGGGTTCCAAAATTTTTGAAAAGTTTGCTGTGCCGGTGGCAAAATTCAAGGGGTTTAGCCATTGACAATTATTAGCAGTAGCATTTATGCTACGGCTAATTGGTGAACGAGGACTTTCGGCTTTAGCCAACAATTAAACTAATGGAATTAGGCATTTTGGTATTAATGCAAAAAATATTCAAGCAGATGAATTAATTTAAAGCAAATATATAATAGCCTATTCGCATTATATATTTGATAATTAGCCACGTATTGGTGAAATCGTTGTAGAAGATATAATCTGGCGCTAACTCAAAGGTGCGTAGCACCGAAATCTAAAACATTATAGCAATTTCGCCACTAAGTGGCTTTAAGATGCAAAAAAATCGTAATACTACAAAGATAACACCGCTAACGCGGCTAAAATCAATTATTTGGTTCAAAAAGACTATGAAAACCAACAGGTCTTTTTTGGATTATAAACTTAATAAAAAAGTATAAGTCAGAGTTTTTTTAAACCAAACATAACGGCCACGCAGCCCTTTTGAGGTACTTTGCCGGCTGCACTGGCAGGTATAGTAATATGAATAATGGCCCTTTGACTTAAATCGGGTGTGAAATCGAAATATTTCTCGTTTTTTTCGTTTGAGAATATCACATTTTTTTGTTTAAAATCTGTTATCTCCAGTTTTAAATCACCCAGGCCTTTTTCACCTACTACGACTATACGATATTCTTCCTGAGCATAAAAAGATTTATAAATATATATATCATCTCCCTGCTTTAGCTTTATGGCATTAAATCGACCGTCGTGCAAAAACACTGCCGTATCCATAGCAGCAATGCCCTCGGATGAAGCAAAATCTAGGCATTGAGCATTAGAAAAGCTGAGTCCCCAATAAAAACTTAGAAAGATAAAAACCAATATTATTTTTTTCATGATTAAACAATTTGAATAAACCTTAAAAGCCTTCTACTGAATGTAAGCGTTTCTGATGCGTGCCACTTCATCGGTCATTTTCTTAAAATCATCCATATTTACTTTTCCTTCGGCGTTTTTAATTACAGATAAATGCTTTTTTATTGTTTCTACATCTTTGATTATGCTTTTAACATCATTATGGTCTTTATAAACCATGAGCAAGTTTAGCAAATCGTTTATAGAAAGATTTTGATCAGCCACGGCATTAATTAATGGTTCTTGATTTTCGGCTTTTGTAACGGCCAATTGAGTGCCAATATAGAGGCCTTCAATCCAACCACCTGCAATTATGATGGTTGCAACCTCGGGGCGATTATTCTCCTTTAGATATGCCTGAGAATTCATAAAAACATCGGAAATTACCCCCATCACAAAATCTTTGTCGGTAATATTATTTCTCAGTGCTTCGAGGGTGGAATCGCCTACTGCTTCGAGAATGCCAATATTTTCGGCCATCTTTTTTGTTGTGGCAAAATAGTTGAGTGTAATTTGTGCTTGTTCAAACAAATTGGCATAACTTAAATCGGCTCCATAAATGCCCAAATTTAAAGCCATTGCCCTAGTATTAAAATATTTTTCGAAATTAGATGTTGGATTCAACAGCGTTTCGTCAAAGGGAGCTCCTGCCCTTTTAAATAGTCTGGCTGTTTCAACCGGCGAAGGAAGTGCGTAAAATACAATTACTGCTCTGTCAAATGCTTCGTCCAGATTATCCAGACTATAGTCTTTGATGGTGTCGGCAACTGCCTTGTTATTCTTTTCGTCGTTATTACCACAAGCCCAAAATCCTGCTAAGCCAAAGCCTAAAAAGACAATAATTATTAGTTGTTTCACCTGTTTCATTTGTTTATCATTTTCTGTTATATCGTCAATAAATAGGTCATAGATCATTTAAATTCATAAACTGAGTTATACTTTGCCTCAATGCCCGGAAAATGGCAAGGTACATTATTTTTTGACAATTCCGGTGGCTATTTTGTCCTAAATTTAAAGCTAAATTGATTAAATTCCAAATGGGAGAATACATTTTAGTGAAATTCTAATCAAAAAATTCGATATCTATCAATGTGTTTAGTAAATTTATTAATTCTTGAAAATTGATGTTTTGATATTATTCAATGTGGTATTGTAGATAAATATTTTATAATCTGTATTTTGCGATAATTTTTTTTGAGAAATTTATTTGATTAGCTATTTTTTATGTTGCTCCAATCTGCTATTTTTGCCCAATTGGCATTCATTGATACTTAATGGTTTTTGATATTCATAATGCATTGTTTTTGATGTAAATAATGAGAGATATGGTCAAAAATGAAGGATTAGTTTGTAGTGGAAATTTATAAATACTCTTTTTCTTTGAATTTAGCCTTATATGAAGTCAATTTGTAAGGTATGAAATTGCGATTTAATTTGTAATATATTGCACTAGAACTGAATGCAGCATTTTCGGGTTTTATTGGCGTTAGGTATTGTGCATAATTAAAAAGCTTGAACTATTTTATTAATACACAATGCTTCTTTGGAAAATAAGCTTTTTGCCCAGGTTTGAGATTTCACTTTGCGAATAAAGTTATTGAATTAGGTATTTAGATAATAGAGCAAAAAATATGCAAGTATAGGAGTAAATTTAAAGCAAAAATATAATAGCCTATAAGCACTATATATTAGATAATCAACCACGTAGTGGTGAAATATTTGTAGAAGATATTATCTGGCGCTAACTCAAATTCCGAAGGTTTCGCGAAACCTTCGGAAGAAATCTAAAACATTATTGCAATTTCGCCACTAGGTGGCTTTAAGATGCAAAAAAATCGTAATACTACAAAGATATCGCCGCTAACGCGGCTAAAATCAAGTATATACTTGAGCAGCCATAAATCAAACATTTTATAAATAAACGCCAAATTCAATAAGGTAATTAGGGCTTTATCCTGTATTTTGAATTTTCATTTAAAAATTTAGTCAATGTCAGTTTTTTATCTTATTACCTTTATTTAAAGCTTGTATTCAAAAAATTAATCAGAATCTTCACCATCGCTTATGGGCGATTGTTTACCAATTTCTTGTTGTGAATCGAGCATATCAAACATTTGATTCAATATTTCTACCTCGTCTAAAAGCAGGTTAAAATAATCGAATCTATTGGCATAAAGCAATGTAGAGTTCTTAACAGAAACTATATCGTTGGTGTCTAACGAAACACTCATTCCGCGTGCAATAAAATCTTCCTTTTTATAAATTTCATCGGTGAGTGTATCCAAAACTTCACCGCGCAGCACTATAGCTATAAATTCGGATTGCTCGTTGATAAGCGAAAATTTTTCATCTTTCTTAAGCAGAGCCACATTAAATATTTCGGCAAGTTTTACCAAAGAATATTCCGGAATAGTAAAAAAAAGCGGATTTCGACGCAGATATTTTATTTTTTCGGTAATAATTGTTTCACCCGATTTGTCGGAGCCTTCTAAAAGTCCTAAAATGGATTTCTTTTTCGGACTCAAAC
This sequence comes from Acetofilamentum sp., assembly GCA_020720625.1. Classification (GTDB taxonomy): domain Bacteria; phylum Bacteroidota; class Bacteroidia; order Bacteroidales; family DYOH01; genus DYOH01. The sequence continues at coordinate 8,916 of DYOH01000053.1, forward strand.
GTTGCAAGTATTCATAAGCTCTGGCAGGATTTTCGTTGTAAATAATCTGTGCAGCGGTTGTAAATATTAAGGCATGGGAATGATGCAAACAGGCAAAAATTTCGTCGGGCATTTCTGATTTTCTAATAGATTCGAGCAATTCCTGTACATCTTTTTTCTGCCATATCTCTATATCGTTCATTTTGTTGGTTTTTGTAACCACTTGCTTTTGCGCAACTTTGTTTTTGTGCGTTTTACCCAAAAGTTCTATTACTTTGGTTCTTGTCCAGGTATTCACTACAAAATAATCCGAAATAATAAGTTCTTTTAGTCTATCGGCAAAATTTAGTTTTTTAATATGCACAAAATCATGCAATTGCTTTATCTTTTGTGATAATGCAAAATTATCAAACAAGGGAACAATTATTTGCTTAATGTCCTGATCTAAGAAATTATCAATTAGTTCGAGGGCAAAAATGGTATTTGCACCCAAAACATTTTTTTTGATGATGCTAATGGTAGAAGATTTATAAATAAAGCCAAGCAGATTAAACAGCAAGTCGTAGCTCGAATCTCTCTCTAGTTCGAGCGATTGAATCAGTTTGAAGGTATATTTTGCTTCTTCGGCTTGTTCAATAACTACTTTTAGATATAAGATACGTGCAACGGTTTCTTTAATTTTTTCAATAATAACCTCTCGCTGCTCAGGTTCAACCTGAAAACGGCAGAAATTAAGTGCCCGAATAACTCCTTCCTGAATTTCTTTATTGGGATAATTCAAATGCTTGATTAATATTTCTTTTGCTTTGGCGGTTCCAACTTTGCCATATATTTCGATGATACGCAATTGCACGCGGGTATCAATATTTTTTTTGCTGAATATTTTTTCGAGGGTGCTGAATGTATCCTTGTTCGATTCGGTAAGAACAGCCACAACAGTATGACTATGTGCCGGATTTTCGATATATGTTGCTACAATTTTGTTTAATTCTCCCGAATTAATTTTTCCGGCTAGTCGCAAGGCCGATTTTACCACCCTCCGATGCTTTGATTGCAGTAGTATTTGAATATATTTTTCTTCTTCTTCTATATTTTCTCCCGAAAGTATTTTAACGGCTTTCATTTGGAGCATAAAGTCGCCCGATATACAATATTCTTGCAGTTTGGCAATATCTTTTTCTTTTTGATAATCAATTTGCATGATTTCAATGGCGCGTGTGGTAAGGGGCACCAATTTAGGCGGATAGTTCTCCGATTTTCCTTCTTTTATGATAGAATTGGCCAATCTTTTTGGGGCTGTAGGATCTACTGTGTTAAGTATGGTCCGGGTTATATTTTCGTCGCGCAGTTCGAGTAAAGTGCTGGCAAATCTATCCATTGCAGCGGGATTGGTTTCGGCAAGCATATTTACGCTAAATCTTATTACTTTGTTATTGTCGTGTTTGAACTTACGAATAAGTAATTCTTCGCCGTATTTGTGTTGATCCGGATCGCGACGAAATTTTTTGCTTACCTCAGATAGAATTTGTTTCAAGGTGTCTTTATATGAGCCAAATAATTTCCATGATACAATTACCCAAGCTATTAGGAGTGGTAAGTAAAACAAGGGATAATATTTTAGGAGAAAACCTTTTTCTGTTGTAAGAATCTGGCTTATAAGATATAAAAATACGCCTGCAATACCAATCGAAATCTGCATCACAACGCCTACTTTTGTTTGCACTTCGAGCTTTTGCTTGCCGGGTAAAGGCTGGTAAAGAATATTAAAGGAAGGATCGTCGAGGCCGCGGCGTAAAATGCGTTCGGCGGCTTTAGTAACTACAATAACAATAAAGAATACAATGCTGGATGCATCCCAAATTAATCCGGCTACTGATGCCAAACTTACCAAAATGAGTAAACCCCAAGGCATTACACTAAGTCCAAGGCGCATTCCATATCTTCCTAGTATGCGATTTGAGAAATAGGAGAGCAAAAATTCGCCTGTTTTTACAATACCTGCCATAAGTGAGATAAAATTGGCGGCATCGGCAGCAGATTGAATTAATTTATCCTGAATCCGGATACTTGAAAGATATTGAAAGTCGGTAAAATAGATAGTCATCATGGAAAGTACAGCCGATAGAAAGATGTATAGAAAATACCTTTCTTTAATCAGTTGGAAAATGGTTCCTGTTGGTTTCTCTTTGATTTCGGCTCGTCGCGAGGCAGGTGTTTCTACCTGAAACTTGCGGTAAATATTAAAAATAATGTACATCCCTGCCAACAATCCCAATACTCCAACATATAACAAATCAAAGGGATGACTAAGAAAGGGCATCATCAACGGAATTACAAAATACGATAATATCGATGAAATAATACCGCCAATGCTAATCATACCAAATTGCCTTTTTACCTGACGCAGATCCAGAAATTGGATTGCCAGACCGCCAGATTCGATATTTACCAGCGAAATAAATGGCCATGCCCAGATAAAAACAAAAAAAGCAAGCCATTTGGTGAGTTCCTCATTCATAAAATACATGGAAATGCGCGACAAAATGGTTAGCACTATCATGATGCCAATGGCGGATAGGAATAAGTATTTTGGTTTGATATATTTTTGAAAAAAAGAGTATAGTAGTGTTACCAAATATCCCATCAAACCTGCACCTACGTAGGCAAAAGGTAAATATTCGCTGCTAAAATAGGAGATAAATACACCATTTGCCGCTACAAAATAAAACGAAATAAACCACCAAAGAAAAAAGCTGTGAAAAAATAGTTGTTTAAATTTGGGTTCTTCTTCCTTTTTTAGTCCAAATACTTTTATCCAAAGGCTATATATTTGTTCCGAATATTTCATTTCTCGCATTTGTTATAGTTTGTTCAAACGGCACTAAACTTGGTTTACAAAAAATGAGCCTATTTGAGTTGTAGGTCAAATTTATTTGTAAATTTTTTTTGTTCCTCGATAAACTGTTTATAATGATAGTTTACAGTACTTTTTATTGAGTCAGAGATTTGTCTCGACTGTTTAAATTGTTCAATACTAATCTCTTGGTTGGGAGAAATATTTAATTCCACATATTTTTTCAGTTCAAATTTAGCTAAACGCTTGTAAAAAACAAACAAATTTTTGCTTGCCGTTTCAAATGCTGAATCAATTTTTAATTCTGATGCCAAATTAATGGTTTCCAGGGAATTATTGCTCACTTTTAGGTAATTTTGATAAGCCAGGGCTAATACAGCAGAATCTCCTTTGTTTATGGACCATATCAAGGAATCGAGTGCATTGGCTACTTCCTGGTGATTTTGTACAATAAGCATATTGTAGTCTGCGGCCTCTCTGGAACTAACACCACACGAAAATTGAAAGAATAAGAGAAATATAAGTACCAATTGAGGTAGTTTAGTTTTCATACAACTAATATAAACTATTGTTAATCAAATAAATATATCCAATAAATCCTGAATTTCGGGATAATACAAAGCCAAAACAAATATAAAAATTATGGAGCAAAGGACAAATTATATCGGAGATTCCTTTTGATTCTCTGCTTTAAGCAATATTTTTGTACCAACTCCCGGTTTGCTGTTTATTTCCAGATGTATACGTAACAATTGGGCAAAATCTTTTACCAAGGTTAAGCCCAAGCCTGTACCTCTTTCGTTGTTGGTTCCGGGTTTGCTCATGGTATTAATCTTGGTAATTTGAGCTAATTCACCTTCGTTCATTCCCACGCCTTCGTCTTGCACAAAAATAAAAACGCTTTTTCCCTCCGAAAATGCATGTAGCGTTACAATGTCGCCGGAATCGGAATATTTTACGGCATTGCTTAATAAATTTCTGATGATGGTAGAAAAAATATCGTAATCGCTATGAATATAAATGGGCGGAAAAGTAGTATTCTGTATAAAAACACCTTTTTCGCGGGCCATCATCTGGTAGTTGGCTATTTCATTGTCGAAAATCTCCGATACTTCGATATTCTGAAAATCCGGAGTTATTTTGCCTCTTTGCAGTCGCGACCAGGAGAGGAGCTTATCTAGTAAGATATAGAACTGTTTTACGCTGCTTTCTAGGGTATTAATAAATCTTACGGTAGATTTATCGTCTATTAATTCGGCTTTTTTCTGCAATACTTCCGAAATTCCGTAGATAACGGCAAACGGGTTTTTTAAATCGTGGGCAATTATGGAGAAAAATTTATCTTTGGTGGCGTTGAGCTCTTCTAGTTCCTCGATATATTTTAATGCATTATTTTCTACCATTTTGAGTTCGGTAATATCCTCTTTTATGGCCACAAAATGTGTTATTTCGTTTTCTGTTTTTATGGGCGTTATCACCGCTCTTTCCCAATACAATTCTCCCGATTTTTTTTTGTTGTGAAATTCGCCAGACCAGTCTTTTCCCGATTTTACGGTATTCCATAAATTTTCGTAATACTCTCTGGATAGTTCACCGCTTTTGAGTATACGCGGGTTTTGTCCTTGGGCTTCTTCTGGGCTATATCCGGTAAGTCGCGAATACTTTTCGTTTACATATTGAATATTTCCGTTTATATCTGTTATCACTATACTTGCGGCATTTTTGTCCACAGCCGTTTTAAATATCTGCATTTTCTGACTCTGCTCTACTTCATCGTTTATTTTTTTGATTAATAGTACATAAGTATTTCCAAAATACCGAAAACCTTTGCCTTTGCTCAATGATATTCTGAAATAATTTGATGCATTGTTTTCTGTTGAAACATACATCTTTGTCAGGCTTGCATTTTTTTGATTAAGCTCATGTTTAATTTCGCTAAGGATTGTCGGATCTAAACATGGGATTTGTGTTAAATTTCTAAGAATAAATCGTGTGTTCGTCCACAATATACGCAATCGTGAATTTATGATAAAAAAACTGATATTTGAAGTGTGTAATACAAATCTTTGCCAGATAAGAATACTGATTAGTATCAAACCCAGTAAAAGAATAATAATAGAACTACTTAAAATATAGCCAATTTCAGCAATATTTAGCATTGGTATTTTCATTGCTTGTATCTAGGAAACAAATATACTTATTTTTTTCTGAATTTATCTTTCTAATAAGGTAATTTGAAAATGCTATAGCTATAAAATTTTAAATCTAAGTTATAAAGTGGTATTTGAATGGTGATAAATAGGAGAGACCGGCCTTTTGCAGAGCCAAAAATTAAGCTTATTCCAAAATAGAAACTACTTTTTTTTAAAAAAAAACTTTGCCAGAAAATTGGCTTCGGTGAGCGCTTCGTTGTTCATAGAACTTTCACAATTTTCGATGGCCACCAATTTTGGCTAATCCTGAAAATTATAGTGCCCTATTAGCTGAATTTGCTTTGGATTTCATGCATTTTCATACACAAAACTTAAGTGTTTTTGGTTGATGCAGTTTAAATTCTATTATTGAATCTATTTAGTGGCTGCTGAAATAACGCTAAAAATTAGTTCCTTAGGATATTACTTCTATAGATTATAATTTCGAGTGCAAGCTTTTTAAAGCAGAACTCGCCAAAACCTTATGCTTATATAGGATAAGGTAATAAGGTAGAAATTAAAGCTACATTTTATACTCTACTAAGGTGTACCCCAAACATAAGTGCTTAAAAAACCATATTTGTTATTTACACCTTAGTACACAATATTGTAACAGGCATAGCAATACCTTATTACCTTATTGTTTACCCAAAGAAATGAAAACTATTTTTTTAAATTCTATTTAAAATCATGCTTTTTAAGTTTTTCAGCATACCCTATTTACGATAAAATTTTGAAGTAAAAAATCGTATTCGAATAGCAGGTTCGGCTAACAGAAAAAATAAAGCCTAATGCTTCAACCTCTTTATTATTTTGAAATTGACACTATTTTTTTTCCGAATCTGAATAGAATGCCTTTATTTTTGTGCGACACTAACTTAAGCTCAGATTTTTAAGCCCAAAACAATAATATCGTCAATCTGAGGTTTTTCTCCTCGCCACATATCAATTTTTACGTCTAAAATATCGCGTTGTTTTGTTAATGGCTCTGTAGATATGCTTGCAAGCAGTTCCTTAAATTTATTTATCATAAATTTTCTGCCCGAAGGGCCACCAAATTGATCGATATAACCATCGGAAAAAAGATAGAGCATATCTCCTTTTTGCACTTCTACATCGTTGTTTGTAAAGGGGGTGTGCTCTTTAAAATAAATCCCAATGGGCATTTTATCGGCTTTAACCTGAATAACCTCACCTTTTCTGATAATAATCAGTGGATTGTATGCCCCGGCGTATTCCACACGCATATTATTCTTATCTACAACGCAAAGGGCAATGTCCATACCGTCTTTGGCCTCGTTTGCCTTTCCGGTTTGGCGAAGCGAATCAATTACATTTTCGCGCAATCTGTCTAGTATCTCAGATGCAGAATTTATCTCGGTTTTATTTATAATTTCATTTAGAAATGAAATGCCAAGCATACTCATAAAAGCGCCCGGAACACCATGTCCGGTGCAATCGGCAGCGGCAATGTAAATTTTGTCGTTTTTGCTGGCCAACCAATAAAAATCGCCACTCACTATGTCGCGTGGCCTGAATAGTATAAAATACTCTTCGAAAAGCTCGTCAAAAATCTCAATGGGTGGCAAAACAGCACGCTGTATGCGGCTGGCATATTTTATACTGTCGGTAATTTCCTGTTTTTGTTCCTCTATTTGTTCTTTTTGTTCCCTAATTTCTATGTTTTGGTGTTCTAGCAAAATATTGGCCTTCTTTTTAATCAAATACGAACGGTATACAAAAAATGCCACAATTAATATCAGAATGGCCACCGCGATAATGGCATTATTAAACAATTGCTGTTTTTCCTGATCTTTGGTTAGCAACTCAATTTCTTTTTGTTTTTTATCGCTTTCGTATTTGGCCTGCATCTCGTTAATCTGCTGACTTACATCGGCGTTAAACAAACTGTCTTTTAAATCGGCATAAGATTGAAAATATTCGAGCGATTTTTTAAAGTTCGATTGTTTGGCATACAATTGTGAGAGTTCTTTGTAATTATCGGCAATTTCTTTTTTATAGCCCAATTCTTCGTACAAACTAATTGCTTTTTCATAATAATCAATGGCCTGGACAGTTTTTCCCCATTTGTTATAAAGCAAGGCAAATGATCCATAGATGTTAGCCTTATTCTTTCTCTCATGGGCATTTTCATAAAAATCAGTCATCAATTTATTGAACTGCTTCTCAGCTAATTGAAATTCGTTGGTAAGAATATACAATCCTCCAAGTGCACTATTCGCTTCAAAATCAATTTCTTCAATCATATTTGAATATAACTCTTTATTCTCAGATATGAATTGAATAATCTGCTTATTGATAAAAACAGCTGTATCTATTTCTGAGCGTTCTTTATAAACGTATGATCGATTAAGCTGCGATCTTAAATAAATTTCTGCATTACTCGCTTCCATACTATATTTTTCAGCAGCTTTATAATACTCTAGTGCCTTTTGATAGTTATCCGTATTAAGATAATAATAATAAATATTACCAATATTTAAATTGACCGATGCAAGACCATTAGCATCTTTTTGAGCATCATATATTTGTGCTGCTTGTGTGTAATACTGCACAGCCAAATCATACTTTGACAAACGACTGTAAGAAACCCCATATTTCAAGTAAATCTCACCTAAATCAACTTCCTTGTTATACTTAGTTTGAACAATATCAGCAAGTTCTCTCTGTCTATCAAGATAAAAAATCACAGAATCCATTTCACCTAACTTGATAAAAAAGAACTGAATAAGCTGAACCAAATCATATCTTAATGAATCCAAATTCTGCTCTACACATAAGTTATAGGCTTTCTGCAAGTATTTTTGCGTGCTGTCCGGTTCATCATACTGAAAACATAATTCTTCATATAGCAGAACTTTCTGCGAATTATCTGCGGAATGGATTAAAAGTTTAAGGCTGTCAATCGGATTTTGATTACCAAGCAATATCGTGGGCAGAAAGAAGACGAAAATTATGGTTACAATTTTTTTCATGATAAATTATAAAACTTGAAAACAAAGATAATGAAAATCATGACATGATAAATTGTCCAGTAAAAAAAAGAGGCAAAATAGTTAATTTTGCCTCAAAAAAATATGAAATCCTAGTATATACTAAGAATTCGTAGATGTAGATGTAGTAGTAGTAAAGTTCCATTTTGCTTTTGGAGCAGTACCTTGACCAGTACCAAACATATCAACAGGATAACCAGAAGGACCACCTTTAACTTGTTTCATTTGCTCAAGGTTAAGCAATTTTTTCACTAGTTTTTTCGTAATTTAAATTTATTAAACCTATATTCAAAGAAACTCTATATTTTTTCTTCCATTCCCAAAACTTAAGGCTTTCTATAGACAACAACTTTACAGTTCGAATACCTAATAATATATCCAAAAAAGCTCCCATTGATTCCATCGTTTTACTAAAACTGATCTCTAAATAAGTCTTAATTTTTAATGTAAAAACCACGGTTATTAAAGAATATATTACTATGATAATTAAACTTACAAATCCCAAAAAAAAAATTGTAAAAGAAAAGAATCGGAATATAAAGCATCAAAAATAAAATGTCAATGAATGACTCAATAAAATGAGCGCTAGTAATGTTTCTAATCGCTAAGTTTTGATTGAACCGTATGATAAAGTCCTCTCGTTTATGACTATCGAAATATTTTTGCTTTAAAGAAATGAAATATTTAAAGTACTTTGAGAAAAATAGGTATTCAAAATTAATCTTAAAATTGAGAATAAGCAGGCTTCTTGTGTACATTAAAATCATTTGAATAAAAAAAATCCAAAACATACCTGCAAGTATGGCCCATAACAATTTATAATTGCTCGTTGCTAATACATTATCAATAATAGATTGAGTAAAAAAAGGAATTGAAAGCCCCAATAACTGAATGATAATTGAAGCTAATAGTATTTCAATAATACTTTTTTTATAAGGTTTAATAATTGGCAAATAAAACCTTGAAAAAATTCCTCTACTTTTTTTTAAATGCTCTTCTACTATGGATTCAATTTCAGGTTTTATTTTTTGAGAATTTGGCCTTAATTCCAAAACTATGCCATTCCACTTTTGCAAAAAATCATTTTTATTTAACTCATATTTTCCAACATTCGGATCTGCAATCCATACGGTACTTTTAGTTACTTTATAAAGAACAATAAAATGATTTCCACTATAATGCGCAATGCATGGTAACTGTATTTCAGAGAGTTGATCATAGTCAAGTTGATAACCATCTGCATCAAATCCGAAATCCTCTGCCACTTTACTCAAAGTATACAAGTCTGTACCATCAGTTGTAACATCAGTAAGGTCATTCAACAAAGCACGAACATTAGGTATACCATAGTATTTAAAAATCATGGCAAGAGACACAGGCCCACATTCCATCATTCCGGCGGCTTTGATAAATGGGAAATAATATTTTACCTTCATTTGTTACATTTGGAACAAAAATAGCTATTTTATCTCTTCTACAAAAAAATTGAGGTGTTATAAGCTTTTAATTCTCTATCGTATTGAAAAGCTTTTCCTTGCATGCAATTATCGAGTTCGCGCCAAAAATCTTTTCCATGATTTTTATGCACCGTATGCACCAATTCGTGCAGCAATACATAATCTATTAAATGATTGGGCAATCGAACCAAATGAGCATTCAAATTGATATTGTTTACACTGCTGCAACTGCCCCAGCGGGTATTCACATTTTTGATAAACAGCCTTTCGTATCTGTAACCGTATTTTTTTGCCAGCATTTTGATGCGTGGGGGCAAAACCATTTTGGCCTCTGATTTCATTATTTCCTCCAAATTGCTTATAAATATATCGAAAGCATCCGGATTTTTTAATGGATGAAAATGGGGAATATGTAAAAGAAAGGTATTTCTTTCGTCTTGATATTCAATTTGAAAATTTTCGGAGCCAATAGAGAAATCCACGTAATGGTAAACCATAGCCATGGTTCCTTTCTCGATAAATTGTAAAAATTTATCGTAATATTTTTTTTCCTGATTTTTTATCCACGAAATATTTTCCTGTGCAAAACTGATTATTTGTTTGTCCGACATGCGTTTGGGCGCGCTGCATTCCAGTGTTTTAAAAGGCAGATATCTTAGAGCTACCTTTTTTTGCGAGGCCCTTTTGGTAATCAGAATTTTTCCAATATCCGGATGTTTATATTCCATGTAATCTTATCGAAGTATCAAAAAAAGATAAAAAAAACGGTTTAAGCAAATCTAATCCTTTAAAATTACTTAAGCTGATGTTTTGGGGGTATGCAGCATTTGTTCTCTTTTAGGCTGATGGAGGCAAAAGCCAATTTTTTGTGTTATCTTGTAACATATTGTAAATTATAGATATATCAGGGTATAGTATAGCTTTTGATGCGGCCATGGTTTCCGGCAATTGGTATCATAAGATAAATTGATTATACATATTGCGGGAAAATAAGTTTTTGGATGCGTATTGGCATCACTATAAAAATTTGCAATTCAATTGGATAAATGGAAAATTTCGTATTTTTTGGAAAAAAATAGTCTCTTTTGAAAAATATAATGCATTTATCAACGATTTTTGTAGTTTTGCAGACTGAAATAAAAATATTCCGCATAAACAAGCCCGCTGATTGATTGTTTGAAGTGTGAAAAGCAATTTTAGCCACGATTTGATGATTAGTGATAATTTTTTGTAAATATGTTTTGCTTTGATTGGGCGAAAGTATTTGTATATTATGTAATTAATTGGTAAAAATACTGAAACTACAAAGTTTTTTTGTTTTCAAACAAGCTTATTTAGTGCAATATTTGGCTTTGTTTCATTTTTTTTACAAATATTTATTTAGCAGTCAAAAATGACAATTCGATAACAAAAAAATAAATAAAAATCACCCGAAACAACAAATTGATGTGCAAATAAACAACTGATTTTGTTATACCAAACAAAAAAATTAGGCATCAAAAGTTAAACAAGGGCATGCATATTTATTAAAAATGCTTAACTTTGGTATATTGTTTGTCAGTTTAAAATAGAAAGAAGCAAAAGAACAAATAATTTTTCGGATACAATTTCGTTAATTAAAACAGAAAAATACAAAGGCATGAAATATTATAGAATACACTACATTTTAATACTTTTGGGAGTAATAAGCATTTTTTCATGCAAGCGGGAGAGTGATGAAGTGCTATTTGCCAATACCCGGCCAAACGTAGATGGCAAATATTTCCAGACAGCATCGGGAGCATCACTTTATGCAGCTGCATTTAACGATGAAATACTCGACACTTTGCCCTATAGTTTAATCGTTAGAGGCAATGTTTCGTTTAATGATACTTCAAAAATAAAAATCGTTGAGTATGGACATGTTTGGTCTACCAAAGAAAATCCAAAGTATCATCCGGATTCGATAACCATAAATGCTAACACCGCCCTTGCACAAAATCAGGCATTTAGCTACAATAGCACCATTGCAGGCCTTAAAATGCTCACGCCTTATTTTCTAAGGGCCTACATAAAATTAGAAAATGGCGAAATTGGCTATAATCCGGTAACTACAAAAATTCAAACCATCAGCGATGCCAATATCTGGATAAGAAAAGGGGAATTTAATGGGGGAGCAAGATATGGCGCATTTACTTTTGTATATGAAAATAAGGCATTTATTGGTGGCGGAAGAACAAGCTTGTCTATAGATAGGTCGCTATGGCGCTATTCTCCAAGCGAAGGGAGTTGGTCGCAAATGGCTGCAATGCCTATCGGACGTGCTTACGGAGTTGCTTTTACAGTAAAAAACAAATCGTTTGCCGGTTTGGGTGAAGATGTGCTAGGCACCAGATTAAGCGATTTTTATGAATATCTGCATTCGGATAACGATTGGAAGACCGTACACGATGAGTTAGATGAGTTTCCCGGTGGTGCCCGAACAAAGGCTGTGGCCTTCTCAATCGGCGATTTCGGATATGTGGGCACAGGCGATGTTGGTGGAGTTTTAAGCGATTTTTTGGTTTTCAACCTTAGCGATTATATTTCGGGCAGAAAACCTTGGGATCCATCTACAAACCTTAGTAAAGCGCGAAAAGGCGCTGTTGCCTTTGTGATTGGAGAAATTGCCTACGTTGGACTAGGAGTGGATGGCGACGGAAACTTGCTCAAAGACTTTTATATGTTCAGACCCGAAAATAACGGTTGGAGCCAAATGGAAGATTTTCCGGGTGAAGCTCGTCAGGGTGCTTTTGCTTTCGCCATATACAAAGATTACGACGAACGGGGCGAAGGATACATTGGCGGTGGCGGAAACGACACTATCGGATATAATGATTTTTATATGTATCTGCCCGACGAAGATAAATGGTACATTAGAAATACTCACGAAAATATGGCCGTTGTTAATGCGGTAGGTTTCAGTTTAAGCTATCAGCGCAGCAACGAATCTTTTCCTACTATGAAAGGGTTTATGGCCACCGGCTTTATTGGTAATAAATCTGTAAAAAATTTCTACGAATTTTTACCTTGATATTTTCTGTGAAAGTTGATATAAATGCATAACAATTGTTTAAAAATGAAGAAATTACTAGCTATAATCAGTCTGATACTTATGCATTCGGTTGCGAATGCGCAATGGGAATACGCTTATTTTGTGTTTGATGCAGGAATTAATCATAATTTTTCCGGACCAAAACCCGACTCCATTAATAACACCTTTGTAAGCACTCCCGACGGTGAGTATCAGCTTTTTACAAAAACTGATGTGCAGAAAAACAATTATCTGCCTTATGCCTTAGGATATTATGTTGGACTGGATTTTCATTACGACTTAAAGGGTGATAACGGCGGAATTGTTATCGGTGCTCACTATAACAATAATGCATTCAGATATCACTATGTTACCCTGAATCAGGCTTATGGAATGGCGCAGCAGTATAATGCCTACAGTCTGTCTTTTCCGCTTTATATTAAAGCCGGTAAAAAGATTTTCAAACAGCAAAAATATTATTTCTTTGGCGCAAAATACAATATGCACCTTAGTTTAAAAGAAACACATAAACCTGACTGGACCGAGCAAACATCGGTTAGGTGGGCTGATAAAGCGGAAATTACCGAAGCCAGTACCAGTATTATTGCAGGTATTAATTATTATACGCTTAGGGTAGAGTTGGAATACACCCGCAAACCTTTCTTTAATAGTTTGTATACCGATTTGAATCAGGTTCCTTTGTATTCTTCTGCCGCTGGAAATTACCTGTTTTTGAAAACAAGCTTTACAATGCCTCTCAACGATTGGATATTCCTTGTTAGCTGGAAAGCTGAAAAATTCCGCAGAAAGTTTAAACGCAATTAATCTATCGCTGATTATTGATAGACCCATAAAATTATATCACTTTTTTGAAAAATCGGTTGTGCTTTTTTGAAAATAGAAAACCGATTTTTCCTGATATGTTATCGCTTTTTCTTTATCTTTACCAATTCGAAAGTATTTTCCCAAAAACCTTCGTTTCCGCTGTTTAAATCCATTACTTTTATCCTAAACTGATATTCTCCGGTTTCATGCTTTTGGCTGGTGTCATAAAAAAACTTTAAGTCGGGCGCATCCGGAAACTCATTTTTTTTTCGACCTTCAATCCTATTGCTTAATTGATAGATCGTTTTTTCGCCGTAATCAATCATAAATGTATATTCAAACGAATACTGTTTATTCCTGTCGGGAATGAGTAAATCGAAAACCGGAATCTCAAAAAAAACTCGCTCACCTACTATAAATGCATTACTTACAGGCGATTTATATTGATTATTTCCCACATATCTTTTTAGCTTGTTGTGATTCTCTGAATTTTTGAAAAATTCTGAATCGCATGCCGGAAGCGATAATAGTAAGAATCCCAATAAAAAATTGAGTTTTGAGTGAAATAGAATTTTTCTTGCGAAATTTTTCATCTGTAATAAATTAGATACTATCATAAGGTTACATCAGTAAGCACTTTGCTTCATGATTGGCCATTATCATAAGTCATTTTATGTTTCGTTTTCTTTGTTCCTATAAGAATAAACGATTTTGGCGTTTGTTGTTGTATCAGGCCATACGAATTCGTCGTTGGGCGACCAATCATTGGTCTTCTTTTTTATATCCAATACTTTATAGTAAATAGCAAGCGAAATACCGGCCAATAATCCGGTAATATGCCCTTCCCACGAAATATGACTGTTTGAAGGCAACAGACCCCACAAACTGCCGGCATACAAAAACCAAAGAAACAATGAAAATGCCATCATTTCTTTCTTTTTGCTTAGAACTCCGTGTAAAAACAAAAAACCGAATAATCCGAAAATCACTCCACTAGCTCCTACGTGATGCAACTCTCTGCCAAAAGTCCATAGCCAAAAACCACCTACAATCCATATAAAAATGAGCACAAAAAAAGCTCTTTGCCAATGAAATAGGAAAAGTGCCCAAACCAGCAAAAAGGCCGAAAAACTGTTGGTGAGCAAATGCTCCCACGAAGCATGTACCAAAGGCATCGTAAATATTCCGGTCAAGCCGTGGGCATGGCGTGGCAAAACACCTAAAAAGAACCAATGTTCATGGTAAATCCCTTGAATGCCATGCATAAGCCACAATAATACTACAAATATCAAACTGATAATCATGGATTGCTTAAACCTGCGATCGTTGAATTCTTTGAACATAGTGGATTTAAAATTGACGCAATATAAAAACTATTTGCGAAATTTGAGCATGACTCTGTATGCTTAATGGCTAAATTACTGTATTTTATATTGATAATAATGAAAATGTACTAAAAATGATACTTGAAAATAGTCAAATAAGACGAAGTTGAAATTGGACTATTTTGAAAGTCAAATCGGTATTAAAGCCGACCATATGCTAAATCGAAACTTTTACAAAGGAATAGCGGTCGATAACATCAATATTATACTTGCAGCAGCCGCATTCAACTTCAAAAGGATGATGAATAACCGGAAATCATCTTTATTGTCATCTTTTGGAAAACAATTTTTAGTTTTAAAATTATTTTACTTGTCATTTTTAAAACAAAAATTAGTAACTTTGAGTTTTTAAGGACTTAAAAAATATGTTTTTTATGAAAATAATTATTTCAATACTTTTAGGGTTTTTAACAAGTAGCATTATGGCTCAAGAAACCAAAATTAGTTTAAAAACGCATTCCAATCAGGAAGTAA
>DYOH01000010.1 GCA_020720625.1 Acetofilamentum sp.
AACTGTTTAGTACAGTTACAGCATTTTATAAAAATCAACGCTGGCAGGGTTTTTTAGACTAGACTCTTTAAAGATAGTGATACTTAATGAAATTAAAAAAATATCAGACAGTTTATACTCAAAATTATGTTGTAAAAATTAAATCATTATTTTTGCCCTAAAAATTAGCTTTATTAAGCATGAATAAAGAAAAACTCGAAGAGGTATTTGGTCAGTTAACGGGTTATGTGGCCGAAAACGACATAAGAACAGCGTTCGATAGAATTGTGCAGCTTGTAGACAGAGTTGGCGATGGAGAATATGCAGTTCGCTACGAACAATTAAACGAAACCTATCAGTTAATATTGAGATATTTTGCTCAGGGCGTAAGAGATCCTGAGCGCCCGATGCTTATTATGCATCTTAAAAAGGATATTTTAAAATTAGCCGACGATTTAAAAGAACGAATTTTTTATCACAGTGCAGAAATTCCAACCATTCATCTGGAAAAACTACATCAGAATCATGTAAGTTTGGCTGCCGAAAAACTTGAGGAATTATTTAAGCAAATGCTTGTTTTTGAAAAATACTCGGAGGAAAGAACAACCTTGCTTCATTCATTTTTTATGCGTTTTTGGCTAGTAAGTCATTACAACGAATTAGAATTGGCACTTTTTGCCAAAATGATTGCTGACAAAAGTATGAGCTGGCAGGAAAAATCCTTATTGGTTTCGTCATTAACTTTGGGATTATTAAGGAGTTTCGATAGTGGTAAGTTTCATCTACTAATAAATATTGTCGACGATAAACAAGAGCAAGTATGGCAACGCGCCTTGGTAGGTCTTGTTTTTGCGCTCCATCGTTACGACAGAAGATTACATATTTATGGCGATTTGTATAATCGGCTGAAAATGTGGGATAACCCAATTATTGAGTCTGCTGTGGAAAAAATTGCGCTGCAGATTATCCGAACACAGGAAACAGATAAAATTGCCAAAAAATTACAGGAAGAAATTCTTCCGGAAATGGTAAAATTAAGTCCAAAGATTGCCGAAAGATTAGATTTAGACAATATCTTGTCGGAGGAATTGAATGAAGACAGTAATCCGGATTGGGAAAGTATTTTTCGCGACAAACAGGATATTCTTGATAAAATGAGTGAGTTATCTACCATGCAAATGGAAGGCTCCGATGTGTTTATGAGTACTTTTTCTGCATTAAAAAACTTTAGTTTCTTTCAAAAAATTCCCAATTGGTTCTTGCCTTTTTTTAAAGAGAACATTTCGGTGCAGGAAGCCAGCGAAGCTATTGGCGACGAGGTAAAGGCCATTCGCTTTCTGGAAACATTGGAAAAAATTCCGATAATTTGTAATTCCGATAAATATTCGTTTTGTTTAAACCTGAAAAATATTCCGGAACAACAAACCAAGTGGATGACCAATATTTTTATGGCCGAACTTGAGCAGGTGAATGAGCTTTATGAGAGTGAGAAGAAGGTAAATATTAATGAAAAAGACCGTTTTATTTTTACGCAATATATACAAGACTTGTATCGCTTCTTTAAATTAAGTCCAAACCGCAATTTTTTTACAGATTTGTTTACTCAGAGTTTAAAACTGCACGATAAAGAGTTTTTCAAGCTTATTTCAAAGGGAAAAGAATCTATAAAGCGAATTGCACAGTTTTATTTTGAGAAACAAGATTTTTCCAAAGCAATAGAAGTGTTTTCACTCATGCTCGAGAATGGTGAAAGTAGCTATGAAATATATCAGAAAATTGGATTTTCTTATCAAAAATTGCACGATTATGCCACAGCACTTGATTATTATCTAAAGGCAGAGCTTTTTGATGAAAATCAGGTTTGGAATATGAAAAAAATTGCTTACTGCTATTTGAAACTAAAGAAACCCAAAAGGGCTTTAAAATATTATTTGCAATTAGAAGCCAACGAGCCCGATAATCTTAGTTTACAATTACAAATTGGGAGGACGTATCTGGATTTAAAGAAATTTGATGAAGCATTAAAACGTTTTTTTAGGGTAGAATATCTTGATGCGAATAATTTTAAGGTTTGGCGACCAATTGCTTGGTGCAGTTTTATGCTCGGAAAATTTCAGAGTGCCGAAAAATATTTACAGAAAGTAATTGATAAAGATGCAAATAAGCACGATTACTTAAATATGGGCCATGTTCAGTTATGTTCGAGCAATCTGATAAAAGCCATAGAAAATTATAAGCTGAGTATTGAACAGCACGACAATGATTACGAGGCATTTGTTGATGAAATTGCCCAAGACTATAAAGTTTTGCACAAGCATGGTATCGATAAATACAAAATTAAACTAATCCAGGACCATTTGTATTTTGAAACAGAAAGTTAATCTACCTTTACTAAACATTTTAGTTTAGAATTTATGGGCATAGCTGAACTAGATTTTTTTCGCAATCGAAGATAGAAATTTTTTTAAATATTGGTATCACTTAGCAGAGGCAATTCTAAGGGGTTAAAAATATAATGAAGAAAATAAAAGACTTTGCTTATTATGTCAAAGTCTTTTATTTTTAGTAGTATAAATAATCGTTTAGCTTGGCTTAACCAAGATTTTGGGTTCCATTTGTTCAAAAATAGCGTATTTAACTCCTTCGCGTCCGAATCCGGAGTTTTTTAACCCGCCGTAGGGCATGTGATCTACCCTAAATGAAGGCACATCGTTGATAATAACGCCGCCTACCTGCAATTCGTTAAAGGCATAATTCATTTCGTCTATACTATCGGTAAAAATACCCGCTTGCAATCCATATTGCGAATCGTTAATCTCTGCAATACCCTTGGTAAAGTTATCTACTTTTTCTAAGGTAACCACCGGACCAAAAATTTCTAAAGCACAAACATTCATTTGTTTGTGTGTGTTAGTAATAATAGTTGGTTCAAAGTAATTACCTTTTCTGTTTCCACCCAGGAGAATTTTAGCGCCGTCATTTACAGAATCTTTTACCCACGATTCAACTCGTAAGGCATTATCTTCGTCGATCATGGCCGAAATTTCGGTATCCTGATTTTGTGGATCGCCAAATTTTAGTTTTTTCGTAGCATCTACAAATTTTTCGGCAAATTGGTCGAAAATGCTTGCATGCACGTATATACGCTGCACATGAATACACACTTGTCCAGAATATGCAAAACTACCAACTAAGCATTTATTAACGGCCACATCAATGTTGGCCGAATGTGATACTAATACGCCAGCATTTCCACCAAGTTCGAGCAATACTTTTTTCTTTCCGGCCTGCTGTTTCATTTGCCAACCGATTTCGGGCGATCCGGTAAAGCTGAGCATTTTTATTCTCAGGTCGGTTATGAGCTGGTTACCAGCTTTGCGATCGAGCGGTAAAACACTAAAGGCTCCTTTGGGCAATTCTGTATTGTCAATAATTTTAGCTAATTCTAAGGTAGAAAGTGGAGTAGATCGGGCTGGTTTAAGAATAATGGCATTTCCGGCAGCAATGGCAGGCGCAATTTTATGTACGGCCAGGTTTAGCGGAAAATTAAAGGGCGCTATTCCGGCTACTAATCCAATTGGAAAGTATTTTACCAATCCTTCTTTGCCTGCTCCAGCAGCTGTCCAGTCGAGAGATAGAAATTCTTTGGGGAGTCGTTTTGCTTCTTCAGCGGCAATAAGAAAAACCTGTGCAGCTCTTTCTATTTCGCCTATGGCATATCGCATAGGCTTGCCCGATTCCATAGCCAGTACCGATGCCAAATAGCTTTTGTTTGCCAATAATTCTTCGGAAATTTGTCTGAGAATAGCAAATTTTTTATAAGAAGGCAGATACTTCATTTCGTTTTCTACTGCCAAAGCAGCTTCAATTGCATTGTTTAACTCGACTTGAGTGGCTTGCCAGGTTTGGGCAAAATTTTCACGTGTAAACGGATTTTCCACCATAAGCGGAATATCTGTTTTTTGGAACTTTCCCCCTACATAAATATCATAGTAATTCATAGTAGTATGCTGAGATTTGATGGTAATACGTTGTAATTCATAGTAATATGTTGAGATATGATAGTGATTTGTGGTGATTTGTTGTATTATGTTGAAAAACTTTGTTATACGATTTATTATACTGTAATATGAAAACTCATCATGTAAACATTGTAAACAAAAAAAACAATTCGCCCGACAATTGATTATCACAAAGTAATTCAATAAGTTATCCGGATATTATTTAAGATTTTGCAGCATTTTGTCAACTTCATCTTTATAGGCCAATGCACCCGAATAGTTTTCTTTGTCGTCGAACTCGAGTGATAGTTTTTCGAGCTGATTAAGGTATTCTTCTCTAAATAGCACCTCGTTTTTAATATCTTCCAGCTCGTTTGATTGTACATATCCTTCGGCCAGATGCTCAGAACTTTCGTCCATTGATTTTAATCGCTCTTCGTGCTCTTTTAGTTCGTTACGTCTTTTTTCTTGTTCCGAAGCAGCTTTCATTTTAAGTTTTAATCCTTCGTATTGCTCAAGCAATTTATCGTATAGAGCCATTTTCGATTTTGCTAATTCAATCTGATTTAGGTACCCGTTAACGATTCTATCGCATTGTGCGGCAACTTCAGCATCCATTTTTGCTTTGTATTTCTCTTTCATCTTGGCATATTCTTCCAAAGCTGTTTTTTTGTGCTGGTCTTTATAATATGAAAATTTTGCGTTTTCGAAAAATGCAGAATAAGCGTCAACAATAGCATCCCGTGCAAAAGAATCAAGTCTTTTTATGCTTGCTTCGGCGTCTCTTTTGTCTTGTCTTGCTTTTTGTAAACTAGCGTTTATCCTGTTTTCCAAATCCTGATTTGGGTCTGGTTCATCCTTTTTAAATAAATTCCATGCCATTTTATATATATTTTAGTTTGAATGTAAATATACGATTTTTTCAGAAATCAGGCCTAAGTTGAATGATAGATTCTTGAGCATAGATGAAAAAATATTTTGATAAACAGTTTTTTTTGAATGAATAAAAATTCTTTTGTTTGCATGAAAATTGAAGCACATGCTAATAGAATATTTGCAGTCTTTAGACATAACAA
The DNA here is from genome assembly GCA_020720625.1 of Acetofilamentum sp. GTDB lineage: Bacteria > Bacteroidota > Bacteroidia > Bacteroidales > DYOH01 > DYOH01. The sequence continues at coordinate 5,057 of DYOH01000010.1, forward strand.
GTTTTCCGATTGTTTTTTTGTTGCTTTTTGCCGGATTTGCTGGTGGAGTGGTTAATACCTTTGCAGGTAGCGGCACAGCCATACCTTATAGTATTTTTATGCTCTTGGGATTACCTCCACAATTGGCCAATGGTACAGTACGTTTTGGGGTGGTAATGCAAACACTTGCCGCATCGGTAAGTTTTTACAAAAAAGATAAACTCGATATGCTCAACGGCTGGCGTATTGCTATTCCCAACCTAATTGGCTCACTTGTGGGAGCACAAATTGCGGTAAGTATCGATCCGGAAATTTTCCGAAAAATTTTGATTGTAATCATGCTGCTTTTACTAATCCTGATTTTTTATAAGCCCGAGAAATGGCTACGCGAGCATCATGATGCTAAGGGAAAAAAACCGCTATGGTGGCACTATGTAATTTACTTAATTATAGGTGTTTATGGCGGATTTATTCATATAGGTGTTGGCATTTTTTTGTTGGCAGCCTTGGTACTCATTTCGGGCTACGATTTAGTAAATGCAAATGGTATAAAGGTATTTGTGGTATTTGTTTATAGTCCATTTGTTTTAGCTGTATTTATGTTGAATGGTGATGTAAATTATTTGATTGGCATAATTACAGCCATTGGAAATCTGGCAGGCGGAATTGCCGCCTCCTATTTTGCCGTAAAGAAAGGTTCCGGGCTTGTGCGATACATTTTAGTGGCAGTAATAATCATTTTTGTAATTAAATTAATTTATTTTTAAAAAAATTGAAAAAAAGAACTTTTGTAGTAAATTAGGGTTTGAAATTTGCATAGCTCTGTATTAAAAATATATTAGTAAACATGCAGAAATTGTTTAAAATGTATGTATCTTTATTTACTCTAAAAATATTAGAATGCATAAACAAAAAATAAGCATATTATTGATTCTAATTTTAAGCACACTTGTTGCCATATCGCAGAATTCTGTTGATTCTATAAAGAAAATACTGGAAGTAGAAAAGGATCCCATTAAACAAGCTGAGTTAATGCTTGAATTAAGTAATCTGCTTAGAAACACAGATATTTCGCAATCAACACAAATAGCATTAAATGCACTGGATATTTCTAAAAGTGAAAATGATAAGTATTTATTATCCAGGGCCAGTTATGTAGTTGGAAAAGCATATTTGGCGCAATATGCCTACAGCAAAGCATTAGAGTATTTTCAAAAGAGTATACAAATAAAAAGCAGATTAATTGAGGCAAATCCCAATGATAAAGAAGTAATAAAAGAGCTGGCTTTGGTGTATTATAATACCGGAAATGCATTGGCCGCGATGGGAATGCTCGATTCTTCGCTATTCTATCACCATCAGTCGCTCCAGGTGAATAAATCAATAGACAATAAAATAGAAATTGCATGGAGTTATTATAGTTTAAGTGAAACATATAATCATCGCGGAGATATTACCAACTCTGGCTTATATTTAGATTCAGCCATAAGCATTTTTCAGGAATTGAATGATCTTACCGGACTTGGATATTCGTGGAATGCATTTGGCAATTTTTACCGCGATCAAGGAAACTACCCAATGGCCTTGCAGTATTATTTACAAAGCAAACAAATAAATGAGGATAATAGAGATTTGGCCGGTTTAGCAACAGCCAATAACAATATTGCCAATGTATACAAATTTCAGGGCGATTTGCACGAAGCACTTGCCAATTATATTACCAGTTTAGATATCAGGTTAAAAATTGGAGATATTCCCGGACAAACCGAGAGTTACAACAACATCGGGAGTATCTATTTTCAGTTGTCAAAGGATTCTTTAAAATATTTGGATTCGGCTGCTTTTTACTATGCAAAATGTATAGAGTACAGCGAATTGATAAATAGTTACAGTCTTTTAGCAACTGCCACAAATAATTTGGGCGGAGTATACTTATATAAAAATGAACTCGATTCCGCTTTGCTTTACTTCAACAGAGCCAAAGATTTAAGCTTATTTACGGGAAATATGCAAATATATGCTCAGGCCCTAATGAGTACAGGAGATTTATATAATAGGCAAAAAAAATATAAGGAAGCACTTACAACACTCGACGAAGCAAAATTAATAGCCCAACTTAGCGATGCGCAAGAACTTGTGCGCGATATTGCCTTTATGCAAAGTCAGGCCTATTATTCGTTAGGCGACTATAAGAAAGCCTTTTCGCTTCTGGTAGAATATCAAAATGTTGCCGATAGATTAAAGAACGAAGAAAATACGAAGAAAATAACCAAACTAAATTTACGATACGAGTTTGAGCAAAAGCAAAAAGAACTCGAATTTCAAAAAAAACAAAGCGATTTAAAAGCGCAGGCAGAATTAAAACAACAAAAATTAATCAGAAATGTGTTTGTGCTGGCTTTTGGTTTTGTTGTGTTGTTAGCTATTGTGTTGTATAAAAACTTTAAGCGTAAAAAACGAGACAATCAAATTTTGCAAATTCAAAAACACGAAATAGAAAAGCAACGCGACGAAATACAGAAGAAAAATGGCTTTATTACCATACAAAATGAAAAATTAGTAGAACAGCGCGACGAGATTCAATCGCAGAAACAATCTATCATTGATAGCATAAACTATGCATCGCGCATACAGAAAGCAGTGCTTCCGCCCGAGAATGGGCTGGTTACTTTTTTCGACGATAGTTTTATCTATTATAAGCCCCGAGACATTGTAAGCGGCGATTTTTTCTGGTATCGACATACCCACAACCGCTTTATCCTTGTAGCCGCCGATTGCACCGGGCATGGTGTTCCCGCCGGGTTTATGAGTATGCTTGGAGTTTCTTTGCTTAATCAGATTATTGGGCAAAATCCTAATCTGCATGCCAACGAAATTCTCAATCAGTTAAGAGCAATGGTTATTAGTTCGCTGCATCAGGAAGGAACTCTGGTGGAGACAAAAGACGGTATGGATTTGAGTTTACTAATTTTCGACAAAGAGCTAAAAAACATGGAGTTTGCTGCTGCTAATAATCCTTTGTTTTTAATAAGGAATAAAGAAATTTTGATTTACAAAGCCGATAAAATGCCAATTGGAGTGTCTTTTCGCCGTGAATACGATTTCGCGCTGCATAACATCGATTTGCAAAAAGGTGATAAATGCTATATCTTTTCCGACGGGTATGTAGACCAGTTTGGCGGCGATAGGAATGGAAAGTTTCTTGTAAAAAGATTTCGCGAGCTTCTAGTAGAAATAAACTACCTTGATATGAGTGCTCAAAGAGAACGTTTGCATGCGGAGTTTTTAAACTGGAAAGGTGAAAACGAGCAGGTAGACGATATTCTAATAATTGGTGTTAGTGTTTAACAGTATAAATTTTATATGTCATTACATTTGCAGAGTCAATTGGATTCAAACTTTTTTTTAATTTCGGTCGACGAGATTTTTGCTATCTTCAATCAAATATATACGGATGATGCTGTATTTATTCTTGATTATGAATTAAACATTAAATATATCAATACCAAATTCTTATCATTCTCTGCGGATGTTTTGCAAGCCATTCCCGAGGTAAATCAAAATATTCAAGAGATAAAAGCATTCAGCCCTTTTTTATCATACCTAAGTGATTACTTTACCAACGGAAAAAAGCATTTGTTGTTTCTTCAGCAAAATCTTTATCAGTTGCAAGTTCGTAAAACCTATATCAAGGAGCAAAATTACATCTATTTGTTCAGAATTATTTTTGAAAAGAACTGTGGCCTAATTTCCCGCTTTGATCAATTATTAAGAGATATTTCCGAAAGCTCCAGCATCAAACAAAATATCTATTCTGTTCATCATTTGTTCGATTTACTTTTTCCGAATCAGGAATTTATATATACCTTTAGGAGAGGCGACCAAATAGAGGTAAGAGAATTTTGGCGAAATCCCGAAAATGAATTAAGCCGCAATTTCACCTGCTCAAATTTTTTTACAAAATTAGGAAAAGATTTTCCGGCCAAACTAAAATTAAATCAAATAAATCTCAGTGAGCTTAATTACAATGATGATTGCTTGAGCAATAAAGCACCGGATAGATATATAAAAGCATTAATATATAGAGATTATGTAGCTGATAATGATGTACGCTTTATGTTGTTTTTTGGCCATACGGAAATTCAGGAAACAGAGAAGCATCTTTTCGAAAACCTAAGTCGTTTGGTAATAACACTCTTTCAAAAGAAACAAGAAGAATTATATTTGGCTCATAGCGTAGAAAAGGAAGAGTTTGTGCGTAGGGTTACAGATTTTTTTCTTTGGGAATATCATCATTCAACGCAATCAATATATCTTCATTATCACGATATTAAGAATCTGGCTCAGGCCATAATACACAGCAAAATAAGCCTTTCCGATTTTTTGAATTTTTTTATACAAAACGATTCAGAATTGTTTCGGATTGAATTAGACCGCATTGTGCAGGCAGAAATAAATTTGTTAAATGTGGAAGTTCAGATAAAGCCAAATGCCTTGTTTAGTTCACAATATGCTCGTTTTAGTGCCGGTAGATTTTTCGATAAATATCAGAACGAGAATATCATAATAGGAAATTTTCAAGATATTTCGATGCAAAAAATCAACGAAATAAAGCTGGAACAAGCAAAATTTAAAGCCGAAGAAAGCGATAAACTGAAATCTTCTTTCCTTGCCAACATGTCGCACGAAATACGTACCCCATTAAATGGAATTCTTGGGTTTAGTCGTCTGCTAAGCAGCCCCGATTTGGAACCCGAAAAGCGCAACAGATATCTTGATTATATCAATAAAAGCGGGCAAAATTTATTATATTTAATCAACGATATTTTAGATGTTGCCAAGATTGAATCCGGTAAATTCTCCATAAAAATAAAAGACTGTTTGGTAAATGAAATGCTCGACGAATTACACCAGAATTTTATACACCAACTTGGAGCGCGCGATAAATCAAACATAGAACTAAAACTTATTAAAGGTGTTGACGATCAGGATTTTGCAATAAAGACAGATCCGCTCAGATTACGTCAGGTATTTAACAATTTAATAGGAAATTCTTTAAAATTTACGGAGTATGGGTATATTAGATATGGATATTCCATGTCAAAAGATATGAAATATATTCATTTTTTTGTAGAAGATACAGGAATTGGCATACCTGCCGATAAAATCGATATTATTTTTAGCAGATTTGGCAAAATAGAAAACGGACGTATTGTAAATCCGGGAGGTACCGGACTTGGACTATCTATTGTAAAACAAATTATTGAATTTCTTGAAGGTACAATTAATGTGCACTCAATAGAGGGCAAGGGGAGCAGATTTGATTTCAAATTAAAATATCGTGCAGGCAATAAGCAAAAAGAAATAGAAGATACCCAAAATTTTAGTTTAGATAAATACCAAAACATTAGGATGTTAGTAGTTGAAGATAATATGATAAATCAACAATTGATATTAGATACTTTGATGACATCGACAAAAAATTTGCGCATAACCATTGCCGAAAATGGGCAAATAGCTATTGATAAGGTGAATAACGAGAACTTCGACATCATATTAATGGATATTCAGATGCCAGTAATGGATGGATGCCAGGCAACTGAAGCCATTAGGGCAATGACTGACCCGGTAAAAGCCGGAATTCCCATAATTGGACTTTCGGCACATGCCATTAAAAGCGAAGCGGATAAATGCATGCTACTAGGGATGAACTCCTATCTCACAAAACCTTTTATTCCGGATGTGGTTTTGCGCGAAATTGCAAAAGTGTTGAATAATAGTAAATTGAAAATTGCAGAGAAAACAGATATTATTTTTGCGGAACCATTAAAAAACAGAAAAATGATAGATTTATCTACACTCATTCAGATGTACGGCGATGATAAAAGCAAATTGAAATCTATTTTAAATTTGTATGCCGAACAAATTCCTCCGTTAATGAAAGAATTGGACAAGAATTTGGTTGAAAAAGATTGGGCGAATTCAATGATAAATGCTCATACCTTAAAAGGAAATTTATCTTATCTTGGCAACGATTTATTAAGGGAATATGCCTTGGAAATCGAGAAAAATGCAAAAAGCAATAAAGATTGTAGCTTGGCCAGGCAAAGCTATCAAAAACTAGTAAATCTATGGAATATAGTTTATTCAGAAATTATAGATTTTAATACCAATGCATAAATAATAAATTAATTAATCAAGTGTACAATTTATGAAGAAAAGTACCATTTTTGTAATTGATGATGATAGTTTGATTCTTGAGATGTTGAAAGCAGTGCTTTCAGAAGATAATTCAATGGATGTAATATCGTTTTTATCTGGTGAAGACGCACTATTGAACCTCGATTTGAATCCTGAAATTGTAGTTTTAGATTATTACCTGAATTCTGTAAACAATAAGGCAATGAATGGCCTTACTGTTCTCAAAGAAATAAAGAAAAATTTGCCATCATCAAAAGTTATAATCTTTTCCGGTCAAGAAGATTTAGAAGTTGTTTACAAGTTAAATCATTATAACGCAGATGATTACGTCGTTAAGGATAAAAACGCAGTATTAAATGTAAAAAAAATAATTGATGCAATTATGCAAAAGAGGTAAACTTAATTTTTGCAAAAGTTAAAATAATTATAAATTTATACACAAAAAGAAGAAAATTGCGCAAAGCATGCTAAAGATTCAGTTTCAATCTGTCAGAAGTAAAATATACTTTACTGTGGCACTTACAGGCTCCATTGTAATGCTATTGGTGCTAATTTATTCTTTTATGATTCTTAATCAACTGAGGTTGGAAAGAATGAAAAGTAGTTTTTTTGAAAAGGGCACTTACAATTCATCCATATTAGCATCAGAATTAAACTCCACATCAACAAATCTTTACAGCACCGCAAATATTATTAGTAGATTCGAAAATTCGAGCGATTCTATACTTAGCGAAGTGCTCAGCGGCAGCGCAATAAGCTTGCTCGAAAATACCCCTTTTTATTCAGGAGCCTGGGTTATTTATAATGTAAGTACGGAGAACAATCAAAACTTTTCTGATCACGAAAAATTTCAAATTCATTATTATTATAGCTTAAACCAATTTATTGGCAAGCGAAATTTAAGCAGTACGCAAAGAAAGGACTTGATTAATAGTTCGTTATATACTGTTCCGGTGAGCGAACAAATAGGCATGGTACTCGATATGCGCGAAGAAAGCTATACCGGAAACGTATTTGATAATTTTAATGTTATTAGCATTGTTGCTCCTATAATAAAAAATAATATATCTGTTGGCGTAGTTGGCGTTGATATTCCTGTAAATTATTTTAATCGATTTTTGCTTCCTTACTCACAGTATTCATTTTCGCTGTTTTTTAACGATAAAAATAAAATACTTTGTCACTCTTCAACCGATTTAGTGGGAGTTAGGTTTTCCGATTATTATGTAAAATTCAATTCAGACGAAAACATAATACAACGCATAGAATCACAGTCAAAAAACTTTCAGGTAGATTACAATCTCGATGGCGAAGATTATATTTTCTATTTTTTTCCTGTAAAATTAGGCAAAAAATCGCAGATTTTTACATATACTTTAGCCGTTAAGCCCGATTATGCATCCGTTGCAACAAACGAAAATACAAAAACTTACATATTTTTAATATTCTTGTTTGGTATAGCAGCTTCGTTTTTTATAGGAAAAATACTCTCCGATCAGATATTTCAACCATTAATAAAGATTAATAGGGCTTTAAGATATATGACCCTTGGCGATATAGATGCGGTAGAAGAATTAAGAAGTAATAGAAGAGACGAAATAAGCCGGGCTTATAAGTATATAAATACCATAGTAGGTGGATTTAGAAACGTGGTTAAATTTGCCGACAAAATTAAAAGCGGCGAATTCGATTATCAATACAGCTCATTCGGAGAAGCCGACAGGCTTGGCAATACATTATTGTCTATGCAGTTAAGTATACGTGAGCTAATCGAAAAGCAAAACGAAATCCGGAAACAAGAAGAAAACCGTAACTGGATAAATGTGGGTATAAGTTATTTTTCGAATTCGCTTCGCCGTCATTCAAAAAATATAAAGGTTTTTGCTGCCGATTTAATTCAGGAATTAGTTGAATATCTTGATGTACAGGTGGGTGGATTATACTTAATGCAAAAAGATAAAAGAAATAGGGATGTATTAGAACTTATTGCTGCTTATGCATACGACAGAAACAAATTTGTGCAAAAAACAATTATGCTCAAAGAAGGCTTGGTAGGAACATGTGCTGCCGAGGAGCAGATTGTGCATTTAAAGAAAGTACCCAAGGATTATATCTCAATTGTTTCGGGTCTGGGTGAAACTCAGCCACAGTCTTTGATACTTATACCATTAAAAGTAGAAGATCGGGTTTTAGGCGTACTCGAATTAGCTTCTATAAAGCAATTTGAAAAACACCAAATTGAGTTTCTCGAAAAATTATCAGACAATATTGCACTCACAATTGCAAGTGTTACCATTAACGAGCGCACAGATAATCTGGTAGATCAATTGAGATCCAGTTCCGACGAACTTAGATCACAAGAAGAAGAATTGCGCCAAAATTTAGAAGAACTTCAAGCAACACAAGATGAAGCTGCCAAACGTCAGTTTCATCTCGACAATCTAATAAAGGCAATAGATAATTCGGCATTAACCTTGCAAATGAATCATGTAGGTAAATTGCTAGAAATAAATGAACAATTTTTGCGATTGCTTAATGAACCTGAAAGCAAAATAAAGGGTTTGTTCTATAGCGAATTTTTTAAGTTTGATAATATTAAGATTGATGCTGCGCAATTTTGGTCCGAAATAGAGAAGGGATACATACAGCGCCAGATACTGCATTGTCGTTTTAGCGAACATAGTTTGTATATTCTTGGCACATTTACGCCATTATACGACATCGAAGGTAATATGGATAAAGTTTTCATGATTGGTTACGACTATACCGATAATGTAAACGCCGAAATTATGCTAAAAGAAAAATCAGCATCGAATTTATTGCTCGAAAAGAAACAGAATGAGCTAAACAAAGAACACAAACATTTACAAAACGTGTATAACGAATTATTTGAAAGACACGATATTTACGATAATTTAGTTAATAAGGTTATTGCAAGGGCAGTATTAGATAAAAATGCCACTATACTGGAGGTAAATACTACACTATATGAGCTTTTGGAACTAAAAGAAACCAATATCACAGGTCGAAATCTTGTTGAATTCTCGACTTTTGCCACATCAAACGAATTCAGAGACTTTTGGCAAAACCTGCTCACAAAGAAATACTACGATCGAACTTTTGTTTTCAACAACAAATTATTCAAAGAATTTTACTACTTGAAGAAAGATAAAGTTCACGATATACTTGTGTACAACTTTGTTTTAGATACAAGTGCAAGAAATCAAGAAAACATGGCCGACCAAAGCAGTGCGGCAATGATTAAAATGCTTAATTCAAATCTTTTAATTACTGAGTTTGATGCCGAAGGTCAATATAAACTCATGAACGATAAGCTTTTGCAACTATTTAAACTCACAGAAAAAGATTTTCACAGGAAAAACCATAAAGACTTTGCTGTTGTTGATAATGTGCTCAAATATCATGTTTTATGGAGTAAGCTAAGGTCGGGCGAACCGCAAGTTCGTGAAATGGCTTACGAAATAAATGCTGTTCGTTATGTTTTTATGGATCACTATTTCCCAACAAAAAACGAAAAACACGAAATAGAAAAGATTGTTGTTTATAGTGTAGATATAACAACATTAAGAGATAGAATTATAAATCTAACAAAATCGCTCGACGATTATAAGAAAAATAGAAAATAAGCAAAATGTTGATAAAATCTATAAAGGCTGAATTTTCGCAAAAACTGATTATCCTTGCAATAGGATTTACTGTAATATTGTTTGGAATTGTGTTTTTACTTTATACCATCATTAAGTCCAAAACCGGCCCTGCACTCTATAATTCTTACCTAATGGCATATCGCGTGCATTTTGAATCTACTATTAAAAGCGATTTGCAGAAAGCATTGCAGCTAAAACAATTTGTTGAGTCAGAAATTCTTGAGCGCGACACACTTAGTGCTGCTCAAATTGAAAAGGTTCTACGATTAAGTAATATTGAAAACTCGTTATTCTATAGTTTAGGCATCTATCTGAAAGAAAATGTAGAAATTGATACATCAGGAGGGTTCGGAATTTACGTTGGCGAATCGGGAGAGTATACCCAAGAAATTCTTAATACATACCTGGGATTGCTGAAAATTCAATCATTCGATAAAATTTCGAAAATAAATCAATCTCAGGCATACAATAAAGTGCTCAATGCTGGTGCTCCATTAATGATAAATCCTTATGAAGTTACTGAATTTGATGATATTAAAATTTTTGTAAGCTTTTTCTGGCCCATTAAGATCGAAAACAAAACCATTGGATTTGTAAAACTCGACTTGAATATTTCATCAATCGATATGAATGCTTTTGATGGGGCAAATTTTTTTAGCGAGATTAAGTTGTTAAGCAATAATGGAATAATTGCAGCAAATACAAGAGATTATTTTATTGGAAGGTCCATTTCGGAAATTGAACGAAACTACAAAACCCGATTAATAGAAATTCATGAAGGTATTTCAAAAGCCGAAATAAGCAATGGGAAAGAAATAAAAATAATTTTGCCATTTGATTTGTTTGGAAAAGATATTTTATGGCAGCTAGAAGCAATAATAGACGATCCTCCTATTTTTATACAATTCAGGAAGAATATAATTGTAATTACATTGGTATTAGCCGTGGTTTTGATTGTTTTTCAGCAAATTGTAAATTTCTTTTTTAAAAGGCATTTAGCTCAAATATATGATTTAGTGGAAATTGCGCAAAAAGTGGAGAATGGTGAAATAGATATTTCTACCAAGAAATTTCCGAATAATGAATTAGGTTTAGTATATAATAGTTTCATCAAAATAATACAAAACCTGAAACATCTTGCAACAATTGCAGTGGAAATAGGCAATGGTAATTTAAACCTTTCTTATGGTCTGCGTTCAGAAAAGGATCTTCTTGGCAAATCTATTATGGAGATGGAGAAACGCCTAAAATCTTCGAAGGAAGAAGAGCAGCAGCTTAAAGAAGAATCAACAAACCGCTCCTGGATTTCGGGTGGACTTGCTGAGTTTGGTATGCGTTTAAAAAATACTAACGTTGATACAAACGAATTATTAAACTCTTTTCTTTCTGGCTTGGTAGAATATGTTGGGGCTGTGCAAGGTTCCATTTTTAAACTTTTTCGTTTGGGGGGTACTGAAAATAATTGGTATTTGGAATTGCTTTCTGCTTATGCATATCATCAGAATAAATTTTTGGAGAAAAAAGTACATTTGGGAGAAGGGCTTGTTGGAATGTGTGCTAAAGAGCGACAACCTGTTATTATTAAAGATGTTCCGGGAAATTATATCTTTATAAAATCGGCTTTTGGTGGAACCGTGCCCCAAAATATTGTACTTATACCATTGATTTTTAATGATTTGGTTTATGGGGTATTAGAATTGGCTACATTGGCGGAATTTGAAAATTACAAAGTTGAGTTTCTTGAGCAACTGGCCGAGAATATTGCAAACACTCTGGCTATTGACGAAACAAACGAGCAAACCAAAAAACTTTTGGAGCAGACCCAAAAGCAGTCTCAGGAGCTGCTTTCACGCGAAGAAGAGTTACGTCAGAATTTAGAGGAATTGCAATCTACTCAAGATAGATTTTTATTAAATCAGGCTGAAATGAATTCATACATGAATGCGTTGAATTTAAATCAAATGGTATTTGAGTTAAATGCATCTTTTTTAATTACCCATACGAATGCCAATTTTGCCGATTTTTTGGAGTTACCAACTGACGTGCTATTCAAATTTGCAATTGATACTGCTTTAGGCTTTGATTCAAAATTATTGGACGAGTTAAAGCGATCTATCTTTAATGGTGATGTATATACTTTGAAGCATACACTTGTAGTTGGTAATAAAAACAAGAGATTTAAGGCGGTTTTAAGCCCTGTTTTTAACGATAGGTCTGTTCTTGTAAAGATAGTTGGGGTAGGATACGAAATAGTTTAACAAGCATTTATGCACGCTTTTTAAAAAGTACTGCCGAAGTAAAAATTCTCCGACAGTACTTTTTTTTAAAGGCAATCATCCTATTAGGCATTTACTGTGCCGTTGGAGCGTTAACCATAAAATTCTCCATATCACGGTCGAATAAATACAGGCGTGCTTTATCGTCGCCAAGCAAATTAAGTTTATCTATGATTGTTTGGGCATTGCGTTCTTCTTCAACTTGTTCTGCAACATACCATTGTAAAAACTGGTTAGTTGTATAGTCTTTTTCTGTCATGCAAACTTCAACGCATTCGTTAATAGATTCGGTAATAAACCTTTCGTGTTCGAGAACTTTTGAGAACAACTCGCGAATAGAACCAAATTCGCAGGCCGGTTTGTCGAGAGTGTCTACAATTGCATGACTTCCTCGATCGTTTATGTAATGCAGCAGTTTAAGCATGTGCATTCTCTCTTCGTCGCTTTGTCTGTATAAAAAGCTTGCGCTGCCGTTGTAGCCCTCTTTTTCGCACCACGAGGCCATTGCCAAATATAGTTGCGAAGAATATGCTTCTTTGGTAATTTGCAAATTAAGAATTTTTTCTACTTTTTCCTTTAACATAATGATAGATTTATCAGTTAAACAATTTAATTTCTATAAAAATATAAAAAAGCCCGCAAAAAACGAGCTTTTAATAAAAATTATGAAATTTGATCAATTATTTCGTTCAGCGTTTTACTCGGCCTTAGGGCTATATATGCCTTATTATCATCGGGCATGTAATAACCGCCAATATCGGTAGGTTTTCCTTCGGCAGCGGCAATTTCTTCCAGAATAGCTTTTTCATTCTCGATAAGCTTACTGGCAACAGTTTCGAATTTTTGCTTTAAATCTTTGTCTTTGTCTTGTTTAGATAATGCTTCGGCCCAATATTGTGCCAAATAAAAATGAGTTCCTCTGTTGTCAAGTTGTCCGGCTTTTCTGGATGGTGATTTTCCGTTTTCAAGATATTTTCCAATAGCTTCGTCGAGTGTTACAGCAAGAACTTCAGCCCTTGGATTATTGAAATTTTGTGCCAGATGTTCTAGCGAAACTGTAAGAGCTAAAAATTCGCCGAGCGAATCCCAACGAAGGTGTCCTTCATCTAAAAATTGTTGAACATGCTTTGGCGCAGAGCCGCCAGCACCGGTTTCGAATAATCCGCCACCGTTTAATAAAGGTACAATCGAAAGCATTTTGGCGCTGGTTCCCAATTCCAGAATAGGGAATAAATCGGTAAGGTAATCTCTCAATACGTTTCCGGTAACCGAAATGGTATCTTTGCCAGCCCTAACTCTATCCAAGGTAAAACTCATGGCTTCATCTAATGACAAGATATGAATTTCGAGTCCTTTGGTATCGTGATTTTGCAAATATTGGTTTACTTTTTTGATTAGCTGGGCATCGTGTGCACGGTTTTTGTCGAGCCAGAATACGGCCGGAGAACCAGTAGCTTTGGCTCTTTTAACAGCTAGTTTTACCCAATCCTGAATGGCAATATCTTTAGCGCGCGACATTCTCCAAATATCACCTTTCTCTACTTTGTGCTCCATCAAGATGTTTCCATTAGCGTCAACTACTTTTACCGTTCCGTTTTCCGGAATTTCGAATGTAGTTGGGTGTGAGCCATATTCTTCAGCTTTTTGGGCCATTAGTCCAACATTGGCTACAGCGCCCATTGTTGCCGGATTGAAGGCACCAAACTTGTTGCAATTCTCAATAACAACTTGGTACATAGTAGCGTAGCATCTATCCGGAACCATTGCTTTGGTATCGTGTAATTTTCCATCGGAGCCCCACATTCTGCCTCCATCGCGTATTACTACGGGCATACTAGCATCCACAATTATATCGTTAGGAACATGCAGGTTTGTAATTCCCTTGTCGGAATCAACCATGGCCAATGACGGATTTTTTTCGTAAACAGCCTGAATGTCAGCTTCAATTTCTGCTTTTTTTGAATCGTCGAGCTTGGATATTTTGTTGTATAAGTCTCCTAATCCATAATTTTCGTTTACTCCCAGTTCTTTAAGTAAGTCAGCATGTTTTTCAAACACATCTTTATAAAATATTGTAACGGCATGTCCAAACATGATGGGGTCTGAGACTTTCATCATGGTGGCTTTTAAATGCAGCGAAAGAAGCAGGTTTTTTTCTTTCGCATCAATTATTTGGGATTCGAAAAAGGCCCTGAGTTTGTTTTTGCTCATAAAAGTACCATCAAGTACTTCACCATCCATGCCTTTCAGATTTTCTTTTAGCATGGTTTTTCCATTGGGCGTGTGCAATTCTATGGAGAAATTTATGGCTTTCTCTAAAACTACCGATTTTTCGTTTCCAAAGAAATCGCCTTCACTCATGTAGGCAACATGACTTTTTGAATCTGATGGCCACTCTTTCATCATTCTGTGTGGATTTTTGATGGCATGTTTTTTTACAGAGGCGGCAGCCCTTCTGTCTGCATTACCTTCGCGTAGTACAGGATTTACTGCACTTCCAAGTACTTTGGCATATCTTTCTTTAATTTCTTTTTCGCTATCGTTTGCAGCACTTTCCGGATAATCGGGCAAGTTGTAGCCTTTTTCCTGCAATTCTTTGATGGCCGCTTTTAATTGTGGCACAGATGCACTGATGTTTGGCAATTTAATAATATTGGCTTCGGGCAGCTGTGTTAGTTTCCCTAGTTCGTTTAAATAATCCGGAATTTTCTGGTCTTCGCTAAGATTTTCAGGAAATGTGGCTAGTATTCTGCCTGCAAGTGATATATCCCATGCTTCTACAACTACCTCGGCGGCTTTTGTAAAGGCATTTACAATGGGTAATAACGAGTAAGTGGCTAATGCCGGAGCCTCATCAATTTTAGTCCAAATAATTTTAGATTTTGTGTTTGACATGATATTTTCTTTTATGTTGATTATCAGTTAAATGATACTTAGTTTATTCTCAAGCCCAAAAGTACTAAAAGCTGGTATATCTTGGAAGTACTTTGACTGATATATTTTATTTATATAGATTCAATTTAAAGCTTAAGAGATTGATTGTAAGTATTTTATATAGTTACTTATGTTGATAAGCATACTTATTGATTCGAAGTGGCACCATATTTTGACCACTTTTGAATTAATTTTTTTGATTTTCTTTGTAATGAATCCGTGGCAAAATTGATAGACGCTAATTTTAGTGTTTCTGTTAATTCGGTAATTAATTCGGGATATTTTTTTGCAAATATTTCAAAAACATCTAATATATAGTATTTTACTGCACTTTTATGGCTCGAAATTAGTTTTTCGATTGCAAAATCGAGTATTTCTGATTCATTTTCGGTATCTATTCCTAGAATTATGATGGTTTTCAAAAGATTAGCCAAACTACTTTCATCCTTGATTGAGAAAATGTTTACAAAAATAATTGGTTTATAGGGTAGTAATAAGTCTTTGTCTTTTTCGGCCAAATGTCGCAACATCCAGCAAAATCGCCAACTTGTTTTATGCTGTTCAAAAAGTGCTTCATTTACTGTAGTTTCTATTTTTTCCGGATGTTCCAATAGATAATCCACAACATTGTTTATGGCTTCAATACTTGATATTTTTAGTTTCTCGCGTATAAAGTCCATGAATTAAATTCTATTTTTTTTAGGTACAATGGTTTTCACAATTACGTAAAATAGCATTAAAACGGCCATAAATAAACTTATTCTTCCGATGGCATCTCCAAACTTTACATAGAAGGTTATTTCGTCGTTTGCAATTAACTTTTGTCGTATTACATTTTCTTCCCAGTATTTGGTGGCTTGCGAAATCTTACCTTTTTGGCTGATAAAGCAAGAAACGCCTGTATTGGCCGATCGTGCAACACTCCGACGAGTCTCTATGGCTCGCAGTTGACTGTGCATTAAATGCATACGGTGGCCTGGGGTGTTGTCCCACCAACCATCGTTAGTAATTACAAACAGCAGGTTGGCCCCCTTTTTTATGTATTCTGTAACAAATTGGCCATAAACCGATTCGTAGCAAATTATTGGTCCAACCCTAAATTCGTCCGAATAGTATTCAAAAGTTTTTCTTTCATTATCGCTGCCTAAACTTCCAATAATTCCGCCAAAATCCATAGCCAGTTTCTCTAATGCCGGAATTAAATGCAAAAATGGCATTTTTTCAACACCTATAACAAATTTAGATTTATGGTATAATTCGAATTTTTGTGTCGAATCAACCTGTATGGCAGTATTATATCTATCGTAGTATCTCGCAGTATTTCCATTTAATGGTCTTGCGGTTGCTGGTATTTGTTCTCCTGGCTCATAAAGTCGGTAGCTCGATAATCCGATAATGTATTTGGCTCCGGGATAATTTTTTAAAAATTTGCGCAATGTCAAAAGTGTATTATTGTTTGAAAGATTGTTTTCCCAATCACCTCTAGGAAAAGCCGTTTCGGGGCCAACGAAATAATCAACATTGGTGTCGGCAATGCTTGCCGATAATCTTAATATATTGGCAAGTTGCTTTTTATGTAATTCATTGTCGTATTTCTCGCGATAAGGGTCTACGTTTGGCTGAATTACAACAACATCTGCTTCACGGCCTTTTTCGTGGTAATTAGTATACATCAAAACCGAAATAAGCGAAGGAATTATCAACAAAGCAAGGAATGTTGATATGGCAATATTAATTTCTCTTTTATTTCCGCCGGAAATAGTTTTTTGAACAATGAATAATAGTAGCAAATTCGAAAGAATAATCCATAGTGAGCCGCCTTCTACGCCGGTAAATTCATACCATTGAATAAAATAGATGCTTTTTCCAAGCCAGTTTCCCAAATTCATCCAAGGCCAGGAGAGCTCCCAATAAGTATGAATATACTCGAAACTTATCCAAATGAGTAAGAAGAATGCGTATCCTGTAGATTTATTTGTGTTGCGCTTAGCCCAGTGAAATAACCAGAAAACGCTGGCATAAAAAAAGGAATTAAGAAAAATTACCATTATTACTCCGGCAACGCTGGCATGGCCAATCCACCAGTTTGTAATGGCGTGCCATAATATAAAAACCAGAAAACTTTGCCTATAAACAACTCCGCTTTTGTATTTTTCTTTGTTTCTCTCATAATAATCTTCGACCAATAAAATGGGCACAAGCGCAATAAATAGCGAAAAACCACCGCTAATCCATGCTGCACTCAGCATTATTACGGTAGATAATAAGAGTAGCAAACGTTGTTTGACGGAAAATTCCATATTACTTTTAGATTAAATTTCCGGCTAATTTATAAACTTAATTTTTAGTCGGGAAAATATCATTTGCCAAATTGTGCAGATTTTACATAAAAGTAATAATTTTAAGTAAAGAGTTTTTTATTGTAACAAAAAATTGATAATTAATCAAGAATCGAATTGCAAATTTGGTATATGATATTTTTGAACTAATAAATATGCTTTTTTTTTAAAAAAAACTTGGCATTTACAATTTTGAGATATAAAAATCCACAAAATCATAATGCGTACTTTGGCTTAAAACGAGAAACAAACTAAAAGTAACCCATTTTTTTGCTAATGCAATAAATTATAGGTATTTATTCGTCTTTTGCCAGCCATTCAAGAGCTTCTTCTTTGGAATTAAAAGCAACAATATCTTTACCTATAAGGCTGTTTACAAAGTTTAATAAAAATTGTTTTGCTTTTGAATTTACACCAATAATGGCTTTTTTCTTACTAAATGGCTTTGTAAGTTCTGCTGCTTTTTTGGCGGCGGCCAAACCATCTCTTAATCCATAAGAGTTTGAAACATCTACCAGTTCAAGTAAATGATATTCTTTTTTTTCAAGAATGTAGTTGGTCGTGTAATTCGCAACTTCAACCATTTTTTTTGGATCATCCAAGCCAGTCCAATCGGAATAAATAATTCTTTTCCCTTTATATTCAATCGGGTAAATTTTATTGCTCAAATCCATACGATATATTTTAATGGTCAAAAATAGTAATTGTTTTCCTTTTACGTTAAAAAAGCAATATAGGTTTTATTTTGATTGCAAAATTTTTTAATTTATTTTAAAACTGATTGTTACGTCTATTTTTATTAATTATATATTTATTTCATATAAAGTTCGAAAGCCGTTTTTTATTCTGCTAATAAATGCGTAATTTATGCTACCGAAAAAAAAATAAAACTATGAAAAATGTAAAACTAATTTTGTTATGTATTTTCTTGATTAATATAACTTTAAGTATGAAAGCTCAGAAAAGTGATTATGAAAAAGGGTGGAAGCTCGTCGAAAAATATGACTATGAGTCTTTACCAAAATCTGCAATAGCCGAGGTGGATAAAATACTTTCCGCTAGTATTACCGAAAGCAACACTCCACAACTAGTAAAAGCGGTTTTGTATAGAACAAAATATACTAATTTATTGGTTGACAATGGAATAGATTCTACGATGCTTTTTCTTGAGAATCTAATCAGGGCTTCAGAAAATGAGCAAAAAGCTTTGCTGTTTTACCTTTCAGCAAATTATTATTATCAATATTATTTGAATAACAAATGGGAAATAATTCGACGCACTGCCTTACTTGAACCCACTAAGGACTTTAAAACATGGACAGTGGCCGATTTTGCGGCTAAAATTCATTCCGATTTTGAAAATGTTTTTAAGAACGCCGAGACCCTGAAAAGTATACCAATGGATGAATATAAAGCATTGATTGATATTTTGAATCTGCCCAAGGAGTTTATTCCATCGGTCTACGATTTTCTGCTTTTCGATGCCATCAGGTTTTATTCCAATTCAGATATGTCGCTGGTAAAGCCCAAAGAAGAATTTTCGGTAAACGATAAATCATTTTTTAAGCCACTTGACGAATTTTGTAAAATATCTCTGAATACTGATGATTCCGCTTCGTTTTTGTTTCGAACTATCCATTATTATCAGGTTTTACTACGAAATTTGCAAATTACAAAAAATCGCAATGCAATATTGTATGCCGATTTGGAACGCTTAAATTTTATTCGGCGTAATAATAAGAATGAATACGCACCCACCTGGTATCTTGATGCTTTAAACGAATTAATTGCCAAAAACAACGATTTATCTTACGTTTCTGTTTTACATTTTCAAAAGGCTAATTTATTGGTCGAAAAAGCAAATGAATATAATTCGGTAAATCCGGTATTGGCTTATCTAAAAAATCATTTTGTAAAGGCCGATAGTATTTGTGATGAAATTATTTTGAAATATCCAAAATCTTATGGCGCAGAACAAGCTTTGGCTTTAAAAGACAAAATCAGGTACAAATCACTTTCATTCGATATGGAACAAATGGTGGCGCCTGCAAAAGTTTTCCCTTTAAAAATAACTTATCGAAATACCCAAAAAATTCATATTCGCATTGCCAGCATAAAAAAATCGGAGGTGGATGCTATCAATAACAAGTATTATTCCAACGAAAGATATGCTAAAATACTGAAAGCTGCCGTTAAAATTTACGATTATACACTTGATTTGCCAGATGATAAAGACTTTAGAGTACATTCGGTGGAGTTTTTGCTCGATAGTTTGCCTATTGGATATTATGCGGTTTTTGTAGCCGATAATGCCGAATTTAGTTTTTCCAAAGCACAAGCTTCTTATCAGTTTTTATCGGTTACCGAAATTAGCTATTTTGTTCAGAATTTAAGAAATAGCCAAGTTTCCGTTTCTGTGCTCAATCGTTCAACTGGTCTCGGAATGGAAGGCGTAAAAGCAGAAGCATATTCTATTGAATACGATTATCGCAAAAGTAAATATATTAGAACCGATTTGGGCGTTTTTGAAACCGATAAGAACGGCCAGTTTTCTTTTAATTACAACGAAAATAATTATAGATATATCAATTTTGATTTCACAAAAGCTAATGATTTTCTTTCTACCGCATCGCGCTATTATGTTAGCGCCCAAGGAGAGCAAGTGATTTGGAATATGAATGTGCATTTATTTACGGACAGAGCCATTTATAGGCCTGGGCAAGTAGTTTATTTTAAGGGTATTATGATTAAATCTGATGGAAAAAACCATCAAATAGTATCAAACGAAAATATAAAGATTACATTACTCGATTTTAATGGCCAGATGCACAGCGAGCTAACTGCAAAATCAAACGAATACGGCTCATTCAGTGGTCAGTTTGTGCTTCCACAGGGTCAGTTAAATGGACGTTTTATAATTGAAACATCCTATGGCTCCTTGGGTATTCAGGTGGAAGAATATAAGCGACCCAAATTCGAAGTTAATATTTTGCCTTTTGATAAAAATTATCGCTTAGGCGAAGTGGCTGTGGCCGAAGGAAAGGCTATGGCATATTCCGGTGCATCAATTTCGGGTGCAAAGGTTAAATATCGCATTACCAGAGAGCCTTTGTGGTCGGGCTGGTGGTGGTGGGATTTGCCATCTAAAGCTACGGAAATAGCTCAAGGTGAGACTATTACGGCAGATGATGGCACTTTTTCTATACAATTTGATGCAGTGCTGGATCCAAATATTGCCGAAAATGAATTTTTGTCTTTCAATTATAATATTTATGCTGATGTAATTGATATTAATGGTGAAACTCATTCGGCAACTGGCAGTTTGAGAGTGGGATACCGCGATTTACTTATAAATCTCGATTTACCCGCTGAGTTAGATTTAGCCACTTATGAATCAGTTAATGGCGTATTTATTTCTGCTACAAATCTTAATTATCAAGAGATTAAAGCCGAAGGCAAAATACAGATTTCGCTATTGGAAGCTGCCGAAATGCCATTTAGAAAACGCTATTGGAATGCTCCGGATATGCATTATTATACAGAGGCTGAGTGGAAATCCAAATTCCCTGGAAATCCTTATGCCAATGAAGATAATTTTCAAAATCGAAAGATAGACTCATTGTTTCTGAATGTGGATTTTAATACCGGGGAGAACAAGTATTTTGATGCCAAAAATTTACTTAATTTACCTGAAGGCGATTACGTAGTTGATGTTTTTTCAAAGGATATTTATGGAAATCCTGTTTTGAATAAGCGTTTCCTTAGCGTTTTTAGATCTAATTCTATCAATTGTACAATCAACGAGCCTTTGTATGTAAAATCTTTGGTAGATATAGCCGAACCGGGCGATACAGCGGCCATTCTCATCGGCTCTGCATATACATCTGCATTGGTTCTCATTAGTGTTGAACATCAGGGTGTAATTATTCATCAGGAAAACAGATTGTTAAATAAAGAGCAACAATTGTTCGAATGGCCAGTGGAAGAGAAATATCGCGGAAATTTTGGAATTCATGTGGCTATGATTAATCAAAATAGGGAATATCGGGAATCGAGCTTAATAACCGTGCCATATTCCAATAAAAAACTTGATATCGAATTTGCCACTTTCAGAGATAAATTATTACCCGGACAACAGGAAGAGTGGTTGATTAAAATTAAAGGTCCACAAGGCGAGAAGATTGCTGCCGAGATGTTGGCTACACTTTACGATGCTTCTTTAGACCAGTTCAGGCAAAATTATTGGAATTTTAATATTTTCAGAAGCTATTACTTATCGCTATACTACAACACTTCTTATTTTTCGATGGTTTCTTCCACAAATTATGCCGAAAACATTAACGATATTCACAGGGTAGTTTATTATCAAATGCCTCAATTCAAATGGTATGGTTCTTTGAATTATTTTGGCGGTTATGATGATTACATACTCGATGAAATGATCGTAACCAAGAGTATTTCCAGAAAGAATGCCCGCCCGGTTTCTGTAAATACATTTACAGGATCTATTGAAAGTGAAGAGGAAATACAACCGGCACCAACAGAAGAAATGAAATTGGAAGTCGATGATCAGGAAACTAACATGGAAGATAAACCTGAAGCAGCGGTTGGCGGTGTTGAAAATGTGGAAGAAGTTAAAGTTAGAACCAATTTTAATGAAACCGCATTTTTTTATCCACATTTAAAAACGGATGCTGATGGAAATATTACAGTAAAATTTACCATTCCGGAGTCGCTCACCAAATGGAAAATGATGGGAATGGCTACCACAAGCGATTTAAAATATGCCATAACCACTAACTGGCTGGTTACGCAAAAAGAATTAATGGTAGTGCCAAATGCGCCTCGTTTTTTTCGCGAAAACGATGTAATTGTTTTTCCTGTAAAAATATCCAATTTATCGAAAAATTCTTTGTCGGGAAAAGTGAGGGCGCAATTTTTCGATGCAACTACAGATAAACCCATACAGATATTGGTTAAAGGAGAAAAAGAAGAGCAAAGTTTTGAAGTAGCTTCGGGAAAAAATACATTACATACCTTTAAGCTCGAAATTCCACAAGGTGTTAATGCCATTAGTTATAAAGTAGTGGCAGTAAGCAATGATTTTTCAGACGGCGAACAAATGGCACTTCCGGTGCTAAGCAACAGAATGATGGTTACCGAAAGTATGCCTTTAAATGTGAGAGGAAAAGAGCAAAAAGAATTTGTTTTTGAAAAGCTTCTTCAATCCGGCAAATCAAAAACTCTTGTAAATCATAAACTCGTACTTGAATTTAGTTCAAATCCGGCATGGTACGCTATACAGGCATTGCCTTATCTTATGGAATATCCTTACGAATGTAACGAACAAATATTTAATAGGTTTTACGCCAATTCATTAGCTTCGTATATTGCCAACTCCAGCCCAAGAATTAAAGCCGTGTTTGAATCATGGAAAAATTTGGCCGGTGGTGAAGCATTGCTTTCAAATTTGGAAAAAAATCAGGAATTAAAAGCTGTTCTCTTACAGGAAACCCCATGGGTTATGGATGGTAAAGACGAATCGGAGCGAAAAAAGCGAATTGCGTTATTATTCGATTTGAATAAAATGGCCTCAGAAAATCAGCAGGCACTCGAAAAGTTAATGAATAATCAAGGCGGAAATGGCGGATTTTCATGGTTCGTTGGAATGCCCGAAAGTTGGTATATCTCGCAGTACATTGTTACGGGAATTGGGCATCTGAAACAAATAGGCTTAAATACAGTTGCCGAGCCTGAAGTAAACAAAATGTTGCAAAAAGCGGTTAAGTATATCGATAATAAAATTGCAGAACATTATTCCGATTTAAAACGTTATCTAAAACCTTCCGAATTAGAAGATAATCATTTATCTTATATGGCAATTCACTATCTGTATGCAAGGAGCTTTTTTGCTTCTTTGCCTATGGATGCATCAACAAAAAAAGCATTCGATTATTTTATTAATCAGGGTTCAAAATACTGGCAATCGCAAAATTTGCACATGCGGGCAATTTTAGCAATTTCTTTACATCGTTTTAACAAGCATAATGATGCTGTGGGCATAATAAATTCATTGAAAGAACACGCCATAACTAGTCAGGAGATGGGAATGTTCTGGAAGGATAATGAATCGGGTTATTATTGGTACCAGGCACCCATCGAAACTCAAGCAGTACTTATCGAAGCATTTTCTGAGATTACAAAGGATAAGGCAGCTGTAGAGGAAATGAAAATATGGTTATTAAAACAAAAGCAAACCCAGGATTGGAAAACTACCAAAGCCACAGCTGATGCAATTTATGCCCTAATTTTAGAAGGTGTAAATATCTTAGAATCATCAGAGCTGGTTGAGATTAAGTTAGGTGGACAAAAAATTGACCCCAATGGATCTACGGAAACAAAAGTAGAAGCCGGAACCGGATATTTTAAAACTTCGTGGAGTGGGGCAGATATTAAACCCGGAATGGCCAAAGTACATTTGAATAAAACCGACGATGGAATTGCTTGGGGGGCTATGTATTGGCAATATTTTGAAGACTTAGAGAAAATTACTTCACACGAAACCCCATTAAAATTGAAAAAAGAATTGTTTGTGGAGCAGAAAACACCAAATGGCTTGGTGCTGGTTCCTATCAAGAATAATCTGAAAGTGGGCGACAGAGTAATTGTGCGGATAGAACTGAGAGTAGATCGGGGTATGGAATTTGTGCACATGAAAGACATGCGTGCATCAGGATTCGAGCCCGAAAATGTTATTTCGCGCTTTAAATATCAGGGTGGTTTAGGATATTATGAAGAAACCAAAGATGCTGCCACAAATTTCTTTTTCGACTATCTTCCAAAAGGAACTTATGTTTTTGAATATCCTTTGAGAGCTATTCACGAAGGCGAATTTTCTAATGGAATTACCCAAATTCAATGTATGTATGCACCCGAATTTTCATCTCATTCCGAAGGAATAAAAGTTGAAATTAAGTAAATATGAAAGCTACAGCAGAGCAGATAAAGTCTGCGTTTTTAGGATTAATTATCGGAGATGAATTAGGCGTGCCGGTTGAATTTCGGGAAAGAACTTATTTGGCTAACATGCCCCTTACGGATATGATAGGATATGGAACTTATAATCAGCCGCCTGGTACTTGGTCCGACGATAGCTCTATGATGCTTTGTCTGGCAGAAAGTCTTATTTCAGGCTTTGATATTGACCACATGGGGCGATTATTTGTAAAATGGTATAAAGAAGGATATTGGACCCCTTATAATCATACTTTTGATATTGGAAACGCAACAGCTGAAGCGCTGACAAAAATTATGAATGGAGTTTCGGCTGCAGAATCGGGCGGAAATAGCTCACATCATTATGGAAACGGCGCTTTGATGAGAATTTTGCCCTTGGTTTTTGCGCTCGATGGATATACAGAAAAGCAAAAATTTGACATGATTAACAAAGCTGCATCGATTACGCATGCACATATTCGCTCGACGATGGGATGTTATATCTACGCAAAATATGCTGAATTACTCATAAGCGAAAAAAATCAGTTTAAAGCTTACGAATTAATGCAATCTAATGTTTATGAGTTATTTAATGAACTGAATATACCAAAGGACGAGATTTCGGTCTATCATAGAATTTTGAAGAAAGAGATTCATAATCTTGATGAGAACCAAATTGAAAGCAAAGGTTATGTTGTTTATACATTAGAAGCTGCATTGTGGTCGTTTCTCAACAGCAACAGTTATCGCGAAACAGTGCTTAAAGCCATAAATTTAGGCGAGGATACTGATACAACCGCAGCAGTGGTTGGCGGATTAGCAGGTTTGTTTTATGGAAGCGAAAAAATTCCCAAATCGTGGATTGAAAAAACTGCTCGCTTAAATGATATTCTGGAGCTTATAAATAAATTTTCTTTGGTTTACACAAAGTAAGAATATCAATTTAAAAATAGAATATTCCTGTTGGCCATTGCCTGCAGGAATATTTTTTTTGTATATTCACCAAAATTTATTCAGAGCAATGGGCAATAAAATTGGTATTATTGGCGCAGGCAATCTGGCTTGGCATCTGGCTAAAATGTTTAGCTTGCATAAAGTCGAATTACAATCAATATTTGTTCGTTCTGTAAGTCAAGTAATTGATTTCCAATTTTTAAATGAGACTGTTTTTTATCATCAAATTCCACAACTGATAGCAAAAAGCGAAATCATATTTTTTGCAGTTCCGGATAAAACAATTGCAGAATTACTAAGAGATTATCAGTGGTACAACAAATATTTGGTGCATTCGGCAGGCAGTGTTTCTATAGATGTATTTAGGCATCGTACCGAAAATTTTGGGGTATTTTATCCTATGCAAACTTTTACCAAGAATCGAATGCTCGATTATGCAGAGATTCCTATTTTTGTAGAAGCTAATTCTTCCAGGAATGAGCAAATTTTAGTAAATCTGGCATCAAAAATCAGTACAAAAACCATGATTTTAGATTCGGAAAAAAGAAAACAGATGCATCTGGCAGCCGTTTTTGTTAATAACTTTGCCAATCGAATGTGGAGTATTGGTCAGGAATTATGCGCAGAAAATGATATTCCTTTTGAATATTTGCAGGCATTGTTGCAGGAGACATACTTAAAGGCATTGGAAAACAGTGCATTAAATAGCCAGACAGGGCCGGCAAAGCGCCAAGATTATCAAACCATGCAATTGCATTTGGAGATGCTTAAAAATAAGGCCTTGTTGAAAAAAATATATAGTTTTGTCAGTGAAAGTATCATTCAAACACAAAAAAACGCATGAGCAATTTTAAAGAAGCATTAAAGAACGTAAAAGCTTTTGTTTTCGATATTGATGGAGTTTTTTCCAAACAACTTTATTTAACTCCTGATGGTCATTTTTTACGCACAATGAATGTAAAAGATGGTTTTGCAGTAAAATTAGCTGCAGAATTAAAATATCCGATAGGCATTATTACCGGAGGAAAAGAAATTTCGATAGTGGAAAGGTTTAAAGCTCTTGGACTTACCGATTTTTACCTAAACTCGCATCATAAGGCCGAAGATTTGAAAGATTTTATTTACAAATATGATTTAGATCCCAAAGAAATTCTTTACATGGGCGATGATTTGCCTGATTACGAGCCTATGCAGATGGTTGGGGTGCCTACATGCCCTGCCGACGCTGTAGAAGAAATAAAACAAATAGCCTACTACATTTCTGATAGGAATGGAGGAGATGCTTGTGTTAGGGATGTTATTGAACAGGTTTTGAGAGTGCAAGGAAATTGGCCTAAACTGTCTAATTCTAGCAAATGAAAGCAATTTTAAAACTAATTCGATGGCCAAATTTGCTCATTATTGTTTTTGCAATGAGTGCCATGCATTACGCTTTGATTGGCGGAATGATTAAACATTATACCATTCAGCATTATAGCTTTTTGCGCAAAGAATTTCAGATATTAAGTTTCAATTTTGAGCTACAGTATAATCACTTAGGTTTTGGTTTATTGGTTTTATCTGTGGTGCTTGTAGCAATTGGCGGCTATATAATAAACGATATTTTCGACAGAAAAAGCGACGCATTGAACAAAAAAAAACGGAATATGGTCGGAACAGAAATCTCTGAAAAACTTGCCTATCTGCTTTACATATCATCTACATTTGCGGGTGTTATTTTGGGTTTTTTTCTTTCTTACCAGCTCGGTGTATGGCAAATTGGTTTCATTTTTGCCCTCACTGCCGGATTATTGTATTTTTATAGTGCAGATTATCAGTCTGTTCCGGTATTAGGTAATTTTTTTGTTGCCATTATGTTGGCTATAGTACCAATGCTGGTGCCCGCTTTTGATATTCTGGCACTTAATAAAGTATATAAACCAACTCTTTTGAATTATGGTTTTACTTTTAATTTTTTATGGTATTGGACAGGGGGGTTTGCTTTTTTTGCATTTCTTTCGTCATTTATAAGAGAAATAATAAAGGATACCCAGGATTTTGAAGGAGATAAAGCCATTGGACAAAATACATTGCCTATTTTTATTGGAACAACTTATACAAAAGTCATCATAATATCTTTATCTATATTGCTCTTATCTTGTGTTTTAGTCTTAAATTACGTCTATTTCCCTGAGCATTTAATGGTTAAATATAATTATTCTCCAGAGGATGTATGGTGGCAGAAAATATCACCTTCCATGTTATCGGGTTTATATATTTGGCTTTTTATTGTATTACCATCAATTCTATTAATCTATGTAGTTTGGCGAGCCGATAATGCAAAAGATTACCACTTTGCATCGGCTTTGGTAAAACTGCTCATGATTTTTGGCATATCTTATACTTTTATAATTGCATTCACTTTTTTGAATTTTCAAATTTTAATCCAATGAGCAAAGATCTCGACCGTTTAAAAAACTTTCGCATTATACTTGGTTCACAGTCTACAAGACGTCAGAAGTTGTTGGCCGAACTAGGAATAAAATTTAATATTTTTGCAAAGCGAAATATTATCGAAACCTTTCCTTCCGAAATGCCTATTGAAGAAGTTCCGCTATACTTAGCCAAAATTAAGTCAAAAGCATACGAATCGGAAATAAAGAATAATACAATTTTAATTACTGCCGATACAGTGGTGGTTTGTAATCACGAAATTGTTGGCAAGCCAAAATCTCTGCAGGAAGCTAAAACTATTCTGTCCAAATTAAGCGGAAAAAGGCATACAGTTGTAACCGGAGTTTCAATACGTAGCCTAAATAAAGAACATTTATTTTCTATTTCTACCTATGTATATTTTAGGGAATTAACCGCCGATGAAATAAATTATTACGTAGATACATATAAGCCCTTGGATAAAGCCGGGGCCTATGGTATTCAGGAATGGATTGGCTATATTGCCGTTGAAAAAATCGAAGGCTCTTATTATAATGTTGTGGGGCTTCCGGTGCACGAATTATACCTGGAACTAATTAAATTTGTGAATTAAACTAAATAAAATGAAAGCAAAATTATTATTCATGTTGATGGTGAGTATAATCGGCCTGAGAACAATGCGTGCCGACGAAGGTATGTGGGTACCTTTGCTACTGCACAAATATACCATTGATGATATGCAAAAAAAGGGGTTCAAGCTTACAGCCGAAGATATTTATAGTATCAATAAAGCCAGTTTAAAAGATGCAGTGATGATTTTTGGCGGTGGTTGTACTGCCGAACTTATTTCTGAGCAAGGACTTATAATTACAAATCACCATTGCGGATATGGTGCCATTCAACACCATAGTAGTTTAGAGCACGATTATCTTACGAATGGTTTTTATGCTCCGAAAATGGGTGATGAGCTTGAAAATCAAAATCTTACAGTTACTTTCTTAGTTCGCATGGAAGACGTTACTGATAAAGTGATGGCTGTGATAGATCCAAAAATGACTGAAAATCAAAGAAATAGCGCCATTAACAAACTTATTGCAGACCTAAGCATGGCAGCATCTGAAGAAGGTAAGTATAATGTGGCAATAAAACCATTTTTTAATGGTAACCAGTATTTTATGTTTATTCAGAAAGTTTACCGCGATGTTCGATTGGTTTTAGCACCACCCTCGGCCATCGGAAAATTTGGCGGCGATACAGACAACTGGATGTGGCCCAGGCACACTGGCGATTTTTCGGTATTTAGAATTTATGCCGATAACAACAACGAGCCTTCCGAATTTAATGTTGAAAATAGGCCTTACAAACCAATAAAATCTTTCGAAGTTTCTACCAAGGGAATTAAGGAAGGAGATTTTACAATGGTTTTTGGTTATCCCGGGCGCACACAGCAGTATCTTACATCATTTGCCGTAAGAATGATTAGCGAAATTCAAAATCCGGTTAGAATCGTCTTACGTCAAAACCGAATTGATATTATGTCGAAATACATGAACGAATCGGATTTAATTAGAATTCAATATGCAGCCAAATATGCAAGAGTAAGCAATGCTTGGAAAAAATGGATTGGCGAAAACCGTGGTTTAAAAAGACTTAATGCTATTGAAAAGAAAGAAGAATTAGAAAAAGAATTTGAAAAGTGGGCTAATTCAAAACAAGTAAAGAAGAAATACGATTATGTGGGGATTCTCAACGAGTACAAACAACTTTATACCGAACTTTCACCCATTAATCTTACGCTCGACTATATTTTTGAAGCAGCTTTTGCAGTAGAAATAATTAATCTTTCGCGCTCCTTTACTGCTTTGCTTGATGCAACCGGCGAAAATGCACTCCTTGGTGCAAAAAAACGGTTGAATGCTGCTGCCGATGCTTTTTTTAAAGACTATAACGCTGATATTGATAAAGAAACATTTGCAGCCGTTTTTGCACCTTATGCATTGAATGCTCCAACTGAATACAGACCGGATGTTTTAAATGTCTTGAATACTGAGTTTGGCGGGGATGCTATGCAATGGGCTAAATATGTTTTTGATAAAACTATATTTAGTAAGAAAGATGAACTTATCAAATTTGTTGAAGAATTTGATGGCTCAGAGCAAAAAATACAAATGCTTGTTTCAGATCCGGCGTTTGAAATTATGGAGTCTGTTGTAAATATTTACAATGACAAAATCCGGATTAAACAAATGGCTCTCGAAGCCAAGGAGGATAGTCTCGACCGAATATGGATGCAGGCTTTGATGAATTTTCAGACTGATAGAAATTTTTATCCTGATGCCAATTCCACCTTACGTGTTTCCTATGGAAAAATTGAAAGCGCTTATCCTTATAATGGAGTTAAGTATTTGTTTCAGACAACTTTAGAAGGATATATGGAAAAAGATAATCCCGAAATTTACGATTATCGCGTACCCGAAAAACTGAAAGAATTATATTTGGCAAAGGACTACGGAAAATGGGGCGAAAATGGTCAAATGCCCGTTGCTTTTATTGCAACAAACCACACCACTGGAGGAAATTCCGGTAGTCCGGTTTTAAATGCAAATGGCCAATTAATTGGAGTTAATTTCGACCGTTCGTGGGAAAGCACCATGAGCGATATTATGTTCGATCCGGAACAATGCCGTAACATATCGCTTGATATTCGGTTTGCCCTGTTTATCATGGAAAAATATTTTGGAGCTGAAAGGCTTATTAATGAAATTAACTTTGCAAAAGAATAAGATTTTATAGTATTTAGAGATTAAAGTAAATTATAAATGAAAAAAATTTTAGGAATAGGCAATGCGCTTGTGGATGCGCTGGTGAGAGTAGAAGATGAATCAATGCTCAAAAGCTTAGGTTTTGCCAAAGGTAGCATGACTCTGATTGATGCTCAGAAAAATAAAGAAATAGCACAACTTACTGCTCGAATTCCAAAGGCTCTTGCCTCGGGAGGGTCGGCAGCTAATACAATTCATGGATTAGCAAAACTTGGTGTTTCAACCGGTTTTATAGGAACAATTGGCGACGATGAATTTGGCCGTTTTTATAAAAAGGATATGGAAAAGGTTGGTATTTTTCCATTTATGGCGGTTTCTGAAAATACTTCCACCGGAATTGCCAACGCTTTTATTACTCCGGATAGCGAGCGCACTTTTGGTACCTATCTGGGAGCAGCTGTAGAATTATCGGCCTCTGATTTATCTGCAAATCATTTTACTGGTTATGATATAATGCACATAGAAGGTTATTTAGTTCAGAACTATGAGCTTATTGAAACTGCCTGCAAGCTGGCAAAAGAAAATAAGCTTTTGGTTTCTTTAGATTTAGCCAGTTTTAATGTTGTAGAGATGCATCTGGATTTTCTGCGAAGAATAATTGAGCAACATGTTGATATCGTTTTTGCTAATGAGGAAGAAGCAAAAGCGTTTACCGGAAAAAATCCGGATGAAGCTTTAGACGAAATTGCTGCAATCTGCGATTTGGCTGTTGTAAAATTGGGTGCTAAAGGCTCAATGGCTAAATATAAAGGAGAAAAGTTTACTGCTTCTTCAATCAGGGTTAATCCATTAGACACTACAGGCGCGGGAGATTTGTTCGCTTCCGGTTTCTTATGGGCTTTTATCAACAAAAAAAGCATTCATTATGCGCTAAGCGCTGGTGCTGTTCTGGGTGGGAAAGTAGTTGAAATAATGGGGCCAAAAATGACCGACGAAATGTGGGGCGATGCAAAAAAAATGATTGAGGCTATTTAGCTCCAATGATTGATGCTTAAAGATTATCTATTTATATGGAAAGAGGTTTTCAGATTGTATTTTCTGACACCTCTTTTTTTATGTTTGTTTTTTTTTTCTATAAATGCACAGCATACTAAATTAAGTGTTTATATAGATGGAGAAAATACCCATAATTATAGAAAAGTAACTCCTTTGCAAATAGACTCCCTTGTAAAGAACGAAATAAAAAGGCTTATTTTTTTGAATTTTATCGATGCTAGCATCGATAGTCTTATATTTTCGCAAAGCAGTTCTGTAAAAGTGTATATTTCCTCTAATAAAAAATGGGATATCAATTTTCGGGTTTCTTTTCCGGATAGTTTTTTTATTGCTATGCACCAAAGTTCAATAAAATGGAATACAATACACCAATTTCGTTCGGAAAATATACTTGTTCTTGATAAATTGCAAAATCAAGCGTACCCTTTTGCACAGTTGAATTTTTATTTTTTTTGGCAAGATTCCGTGTATGAATATCAAGCCGTTTTTTCTAATCTAAAGAAGATTCTTATACAGGATATTATTATTAAGTCTGATGAGAAAATTGTAAAAAAAGGCGTATTATCTTCCTTTCTTCATTTGTATCCCCAAAAACCACTTAATATGAACCAATGGAATAATGCTTGCACACTCGCCGGTCAAAACCGATTTTTTAGCACAACTGCTCCATCTCAGTTAGAAATTACCACCAAAGGGGCATTACTCTATTTTTGGTTAAAGAAAAATAAATTAAACACAGTGGCAGGACTACTCGGATTTTCGTCGAATGATAATGAAATTAAGGTTTTGGGACAAATGGATATTAAACTGGAGAATACTTTTGGAAATATGGAGAAATTAGATTTTTTTTATTTTTCTGGCAATAAATCAGTGCGGAAACTAAATCTATCCATATCCTGGCCCTATATATTTTCTTCAGCTTTTTCAACCAATGCGCAGGCTTTGTTCAATCAGCCCGATAGTTTATCCTTAAGCATTAAATATCAGCAGAATGTAGGGTACCAACTAAACCAAAAGCTTACGTTTTTTACCGGAGCCAAATATTTTACTTTTTTTCAAACTGGTGCTAGCGAAAACATAGATAATTATTGGATGAACGGCATAGGAATGGAATATTTTTACGCTCCTTCTGCACGTTTCAAGGGAAGTGTAAAGATTAGTATATTCTCGGAAACCAAGCTTCATTATTCCAGAAATAAATCTGAATTAAGCATTGAACATGCATTGGAGTATTTGTATCAATCTAAATGGCTCTTTAGTAATGCGTTTGAACTAGTTGGCCGATTTGGCGAATTTAGCGAATCAGAGGAATTAAGCAAAATTGGCGGAATTAATAGTTTTATTGGGGTGGCAGAGAATGCCTATTCCGCAAGAGATTATTTACTCAACAGGACAAGCATTGCTTTTCAAAAATCGATACGTCCGTTTATTATTTTCGATGCCATTTATTTTGATGAATTAAAGGCGAAGCCAAAATTTCTTTTTTCCGGTGGAGCCGGCATCGAAATCCGGAAAAAGAATACATCCGTGCAATTGATAAATGGACTATTATTATCAAAAAATACAATCAATCTTCAAGATTATAAGCTACATCTCAAATTAATTAATTATTTTTGAGAAATTATAAATATAACCGAACATAGCTATATGATAAAAGATTATAAAAATGCAACGGAAAAAATCCGAAACGAATTTAAAACCTATATCGAAAACAATGGTTTAAAATCAATAGTTTGCGGAATTAGTGGAGGAATAGATAGTGCGCTAACGGTGGCATTGGCCAAACCTGTTTGCGACGAGCTAAATATTAAACTTATTGGCAGAAGTATTACAATTGCCACAAATAAACCCGAAGAAATCGATAGAGCGCGGAATATTGGTCGATTTTTTACCACAGATTTCGAAGATGTAGACCTTACTAGTGTTTTTGAAATGATGGCTCCTTTGATGATGGAAAGCGATGAGAAAGACGATAAAAACATAATGCCTTTTAAAATCAGGATTGGAAATTTAAAGGCCAGAATGCGAATGATATATTTATACGATTTAGCTGCAAAGTATCGTGGAATGGTTATGTCAACCGACAACTATACTGAGTTAATGCTTGGATTCTGGACACTGCATGGCGATGTTGGCGACTACGGGTTAATACAAAATTTGTGGAAAACGGAAGTATATGAAATGTCGGTTTATCTGGCAGATAATATGGAAGATCAGGAAGCCGCAAATGCTTTAAGAGCATGTGTATATGCCGTTCCAACAGATGGTTTGGGCATTACAAACTCAGATTTAGACCAGATTAAAGCCAAGTCTTATGCAGAGGTAGATCAAATTTTGATTCAGTTACTCGATAAAAGCCGCGATATTGGTGAATTTGCCAACCATCCTGTGGTATTAAGGAAATTATCGTCAGAATTTAAGCGCAATAATCCGTATAATATTCCAAGGGCGAATATTACCAGTGAGCCACTTTTTTAATGAGATATAAAAAATGTTAGTTAAGATTTATCCCGAAAATCCGCGTCAGAGCATCTTAGATCAAATTACCGATAATTTAAGAGCCGGAGGGCTTATTATTCTTCCCACCGACACTGTGTATAGCTTTGCCTGTGATATGAAAAACATAAAAGCTGCTCAAAAAATGGCCGAAATGAAGGGAGTAAATCTTGAAAAGGCTTCATTTTCTATAGCCTGTAAGGATTTAAGCGATTTGTCGAAATATAGTAGGCAAATTGGAAATCATGTTTTTAAGGTAATGAAAAAAAATCTTCCCGGACCACACACCTTTATCTTAAATGCCAGCAGCGAAGTTCCCAAAATATTTCAATCCAAGAAAAAAACCATTGGAATTAGGGTGCCAAACAACGCAATTGTTCAATTGATAACAGGAAATCTTGGTAATCCACTTATGGTTACATCTTTAAAGATTGATGATGAAATTGTTGAATATTTAACTGATCCTGAATTGATACACGAAAAATTTGGCGAATTAGTTGCATTGGTGGTGGATGGGGGCTATGGCTCTTTAAATCCTTCTACAATAATTGATTGCACAAACGACGAAATAGAAATTATTCGCGAAGGAGCTACTCCTTTAATTTTTTAATTTTATAAAATTATTGTCTATGAATACCTATTGGAATGCATTACGCATTATGTATTTTGGATTACTTGGCGGAACTCTCATTTATCTGGGTGTGGTATTGGCTATGTCGCAAAGCCTGGATCTAAATTTTAATATCAATGAATTTACAGCAAATATTCTCAATACCCTTGGAATTGTTATCGGATTTGGTGCTTATTTTGGAGTAAGACAGATAGATGACATGCAGTTGAAAAAACTTGACCAAAATTGGCCTATTGTCGAAAAATTGCATTGGTTTAAGAATACTTTAATTATGGAAGTGGCCATTTTAGAAGGCGCTTCATTTATTATTATTACTTTCTTTTTAATCACTAAATCCTATTTAAGTATCACCGGATTAATACTCACCATTCCATACATGATATTATTAAGGCCTGATATATATAAAGTTTCTGAAGTATTTAAAGTTTCCAAAGACGAAATAGAAAAAGTTGAGAATGTCATTAAAAAATAGTCTGCTTAATGGGCTTGAGAGCAATAACTTAAATCTACGCAACAGAGTTGCAATGGCTCCTCTTACCCGAAGTAGAGCTACAGTCAATAATTTGCCAACGCCATTGATGAAAACTTATTACGAGCAACGGAGTAGTGCCGGATTAATTATTTCGGAGGCGGCACCCATTTCTGAAATGGGCATTGGCTATTTACGTGTTCCCGGAATTTTTACGAAAGACCAGATAAAGGCCTGGAAAAATATTACCGAAGGAGTACACAAAAAAGATGGGCAAATTTTTATGCAGCTATGGCACGTTGGCCGGAATTCGCATCCCGATTTTTTATCAGGAAAATCTCCGGTATCGGCTTCAGCAATTGCCCTGAATGGCAACAAGGAAACCCCATTAGGCCTAAAGCCTTATACTATCCCAAAGGCTCTTTCAATGGCCGAAATTAATAAAACAATTAAAGATTATGCAAATGCCGCAGCAAATGCCATTGATGCTGGTTTTGATGGCGTGCAGATACATGCAGCAAATGGATATCTGATTGATCAGTTTTTAAACGACAATACCAACTTTCGTAATGATGCTTATGGCGGAAGCATTGAGAATAAATGCCGCTTGGCTATTGAAATCTGCGATGCAGTTTGCAGTTCAGTAGGGCACGAGAAAGTTGCAATTCGCTTGTCGCCAATTGGTATTAGCGGCCAGGTTTTTAATCAGCAGCCAATTGAAACGCATCAGTATTTGGTCAAAATGCTCAACAATTTTGATTTGGCCTTTCTCGAAATACTAGAATCGCTGGTTCCTATCGAAAAATTGCCTGGGAATTATCCATCCAAAGCACTTTCATTTTTCCGACCTATATATAATGGTGTGCTTATGTCGAATGGGGGCTATTCGGCAGAATTTGCCGAAAATGAGATTAGAGCAGGTTTGGCAGATATTATCTCTTTTGGTAAAGCCTATATTTCTAATCCAGATTTGGTAAAGAGAATTGAGAATAATTGGCCTTTGGAAAAGTGGAATAAAGATACATTTTATAGTGAGGGACCAGAGGGGTATATTGATTATCCGTTTTATGATGAAACCCAACGATAATGCTGAAGACTTATATATTAATAGGTGTAGGTGGATTTTTGGGAAGCATTTCACGTTTTGCAGCTGGCCAATTTATTCAAAATTTGCTTCAAAGCACCTTGCCATTTGGCACTTTTTCGGTAAATCTGTTAGGAAGCTTTATTATTGGCTTAATTTATGGATTAAGTGAATACCACAACTGGTTTCATCCCGATTTACGTATGCTTTTGGCGGTGGGTTTTTGTGGCGGATTTACTACTTTTTCCTCGTTCTCTTATGAGAATTTGGCTCTTTTGCGCGATTCTCAGTATCTAGCTTCGGCCATATACTCAGTTTCGAGTATGATTTTGGGGATTGTGGCAGCTTTTGGTGGATATTTTCTTATTAAATATTTGTCGTAAATGATAATACAGGGAACAGCCAAACTGCTTCGTATCTTTATTGGCGAAAGTGATCAGCTGCATGGAAGGCCACTTTACGAAGAAATAATTTTTGAAGCAAAAAAAAACGGACTTGCAGGCGCCACTGCTTTGCGCGGATTGATGGGCTTTGGAGCAAACAGCAAAATCCATAGTTCTAAAATACTAGCCTTGAGCAGTGATTTGCCCATTGTGGTAGAAATTGTAGATACCGAAGAAAAGATTCAGCAATTTATTCCAATAGTAAACGAGATTTTTGAAAAAGCTGCATGTGGTGGTCTTGTTACCCTCGAGAAAGTTGATGTAATAAGATATCATTCAGCAAAAAATAATAGATAATTTTTTCAGTTTAGCATCTCAATTTTTTGTAATCAATTTTAGAGCTACTATAAAAAAATGAATAAAATTTTTTTAGACATAAAAAGGCTGCCCAAAAAGAGCAGCCTTTGGATTGAATATACAAAAAATACTAAGCTTTAACATCATCTAAATTACTGATATCAAGGATAAAACCTTCCATGCCAATAATTTCGCTTCCTTCATAAACCGGATTTGCCGACAAAATATGCTTACCAAGGCTGCCATCAGAACAACGTCGGCGAGCTACCTCGGAGGTAATAGTAGCACCATTTTTAAGTACATTGTTGAAAATCTCGTTTAATCTCCCAAGATTTTTTTCGTCGCGAGTAACAGAGAAGTGCTTTCCAATAATGCTTTCTTTGTCTTTACATTTATACATAGCAAGCCAAGCATCATTAACTTCCACAATGTAACCATTTTTGTCGATTCTATAGTATCCTGCATTGCTGTTTCTTACGATATTGTCCATTTGAGGTTGCAATGCACCCACATCCGGTAAATCGATAATAAATCCTTCTACGCCAGTAATAACATCCCCTTCTAAAGTAGGATTCATAGAAAGCACATGTTTTCCGAAAGAACCGTCGTGACATTTGCGCATAACCGGTTTTCCAATTACAGTTTCGCCTGCTAAAACGCGATTAAATGTATCTTCAAGGTCTTTCAGATCTTTTGCGTCTCTTGTTATAGCAAAGTGTTTTCCTAAAACTTCATCAGAACTTGCATATTTATGCATTCTTAACCAAGCTTTGTTTACATCCATAAAAATGCCACTTTTATTAACCCGGTAATATCCTGCAATACTCTTATCAACAGCTTTTTGCATGTGTTTTTTATGTTCTTCTTTTGGGTCTACATGCAGTTCTTCCCATCCTGTAATCATGGCTACAATGCTTTCCGTTGCATTGTGGTTTGTTGATAACAAATATAAGTGAGCGATTAGGAATGCAATTAGAACAAATGCTCCCAATGTATGTAATACAGGAATAATGCTACTTCCCTTTAGCATTGGAAATAAACCAGGAAACATGTATAATATTCCTGAAAAAACCATTAGCGGGATAATAAGCGCCTTAAATCCAAAGTAAGTTAAACGTTGTAAAGGATTGAATTTGTTGTAGGATGTTTTTTTGGTAGGGTGTGGTGCACCGCGGAAAATTCCTGTTATGTAATATTCAATCTGCTCCTTCACAAGCTTAGACGATGGCACATATTGTTTCCATTCTCCAACAGCTAAATGCCAGAAAATAGCGAATACAATAAGTATTAATAGCATCCATGCAGAAATATCGTGCAGATTTACTGCATTTTCGTAACCCATTAAATTATAAGAGGCATGAATCTCGAATCCGGTAACTGCAAGAAACATAATCAGCAGAGCTTGTGTCCAGTGCCAGAATCGCTCAAAACCTTTATATATATATGTTCGTTTTTTCATTATCTTATCTGTTTAGTAATCAATTAATATTTTTGATTTTTTTGTTTAATCAACATCGCAAGCAATACAATCCTTTTTGATGTATCTGATTGTTCCGTGAATAATTACACCCATAATAGCAATGGCAATCATGGCAATACCAAAAATGTCGAAAAGCATACTTCTATCGCGTCCGGGCATGTAAAATCCGGCTACATTTTTCAATCGGCCTTCTCTGGAGTGGCAATCGGTGCATGTAAGTGCTTTATCGGATGTTGATACCATGTGGTTTAAAGGCCAATACATCTCAGTTGCAATAAACGAATATTTTCCGCTAAATGGTAAGCCAGCTATTCTCATACCGTGTGCAGCAGCTTTAACCCAATCTAAATTTTCTTGATAAGCAGCACTAT
Organism: Acetofilamentum sp.; assembly: GCA_020720625.1. GTDB lineage: Bacteria > Bacteroidota > Bacteroidia > Bacteroidales > DYOH01 > DYOH01. The sequence goes on from DYOH01000010.1 coordinate 43,905, forward strand.
CATGTCCGTAGATATGGGGTACTATCAATATCATGTTCTCCGGATCAAAAGGTTGTTTTCCGCGATGCACTTTCATCGGAATAATTTTCGATGTAGGATCATCATAGCTGCCGTATAATTTATTGATTTGAAATATTCCGGATGTATCCTGTATCTTATCGCCATATACATAATTATAAGCATTTCCATTAAACCATGCATATTCTGGTTCTACATTGGTGGCCCATACAAATCTACCTTTGGGGGTATTATAAGTAATAAATCCGAGGCTGTCTTTTTCTGTGATTCTTTTACCTGTTTCGGTTAATTTACCACTTTCCGACCAATCCCAAACCATTTTTGTTGGCACACCTTTGGCATAGACTGGTATATGGCAAGTTTGGCATGCAATGCGCTCAGTATGCGTATTTAAAGTAGCGTTTTGGTGAGGAGTTTCGGTATGGCATTGAGTACAATATAAACGATTTTCGTTACTGTTCGAAACACTATGTGCTTTACCAAGCATAACATGTCTTTCTGTTTTATGGCAACTAACGCAGTTCATTTTGTTTCCGTTTTCATCCATGTGTACATCCATATCTTTATTAGCGTGGAATAGATCGCTCGACAAATCACCATGTTTTACATTGTCGCCGCCGCCGCCAAAGAAGTGGCATTTTCCGCAGTTGTTAATCTCGGGTGAACCCACATTCTGTGCGATATAGTTATAATTTGGAGGAAAATATGTTTTTCCTTCAAAATTTTCTTTTTTTGTAACCGGATATCCTGAACCCAATGGCTGTTTTTCATAAGTACCTGTATTATCGTGGCAGGCCATGCAGTCTATTTTTGTAGAATCGCTAAAATCGTAATTTTTGTCTTTGTATCCATATCCTGTGTGGCAACTTGTACATTTCCATGAGTTTGTATTTGTAGCAATACAATAATTGTTGATAATGTTTCTTTTTCCGATTCTGGTTTTTTCACCATTTTCTCTTACAACTTCCCTGTCCCAGCGCCAGTGATTGCCAGCCATTACCTCTTTATGTCGTTCGTTATGGCAAGTTAAGCATGCTGCTGTAACCTCTTCGGGGGTATTAAATACTTGCTTCAAAATTTCAAATTGACTATGATCTACCTGCTTTGGCAGAGTATCTGCCTTATAGCTCACAATTTTGATATCGTGAGTAGAAAAATTATTCTTATCAATATTGTTTTTGATAGCAAAAATGATAATCCAAGGGCTGATAATCAGTATAGCTGAAAATATAAACCTCATGAATTTTGTATTTTTTCTGTTATCTTGCATGATTTCGTTCTTTTTATTTAGTTTGATATGCTATTTTTACCTTAGCCTAAAAGAAAGTCCGAAGCATTATTTGCTTCGGACTAATTGAAAAAATTAGCAACCACCAGCTTTTACTTCGCCTTCTTCGACGTAAACCGATGTTTCAAATTTGAAATTGTTTATTTCTGATTTTTTGAAGGCATGGCCAATTTCTTCGTTCTCTTGCATTACGTTGTGCATAAATCCATTAGCACCATATTTTAGCGATTTTGCATCATATCCGAGCATTCTTAAATAGGGTACTACAAAAGCGCTGTGTTGTCCGGTAAAGCAATATACTACAATGGTTTTGTCTGTAGGTAATGTAAGTAATTCTGTATTTAATCCCAAAGAAGCTTTGGGGGTATATTGCACTGAGCCTCCTAAATGACCTAAATTGTATAGTGCAGCAGGCCAGTAATTTACTATGTAATAACCGCCCGGATTGGCTATAATTTCGTCGATATCAATAGAGCCTTTGGCAAAACCTTCGTTCATAATTAAGGCTGCTCTTTCGTTTAGAATATCGGTTGCACTTTGTTTAATTGTAGAAAAATCAGGCAATTTGGTTTTCTCATTTTTAGGAGTAGCGCTTGTCGATAATTTATCTTCAAGTTTGTTGGTCGAATTTTTTACCCAACGGTCGCTAAATTTTGCATTCCACGAGCACATTCCGTATTTTAAGGCATACACATTATCATAACCCATCATTTGTAAAATTGATGCAGCGTAGCTGGCTGTTTGTCCTGTATAACAGGCTATTACAACTTTCTGAAAAGTTTGTCCTTGCAAGGATTTCATGTAATCAATCAATTCGTTCATCTTGATATTTACTGCGCCTGGTACATGTCCTTCCGAAAAGGCTTTTCCATCTCTGATATCAATTACGTGAATATTTCCGGCTGGTTCTTTGTTTACATCGGCTGCCGAAATAAGTGTTGGAACCTTGGCATTGTTTATTAAATCGCCGTTGGCTACAATTTTCTCTAAAAGTAATTCAGCGTTGGCTTTTTTTACTTCAACAACTTCTTCTTTTTTTTCATCTGATTTTGCTCCAGAATTGCATTTTGTGAATACTAATGTAAATGAAAATGCGAGTACTAATAATAAAACTGATTTTTTCATAAGATTGTATTTTAAAAACTTTTATTTCGTTTGAATTCTTATTTAGAATTGGTGTAAAATTCGGCCTATTCTGGGAATTTTTGGATGCTGTGTAACTTTTTTTTTTGTGACATTGCGCACATAGTATTGTGCTGTAAAATTGTTGGGATTTATCTGTTGTGTCTAACCTAAAGTATTTAAATATAATAATTTAATAGTATTTATGATGGATATGTTATGTAAAAAGTGCTTACTAAATTGGAGTCTTCATACAAAAAATATTTGATATAAAAAAATTTTGAGTTTAATTAAAAATAATTTAGAACATAATAAGGTATACATCGAAAATTTGATGTGCAGAATTTGATTCTCAGATATTTTTATTCTGCATTACTCTCTTGATTTATAGCGCAAAAGCCTGACTAAAGAAAATATGCATAAAATAATATGTTCTTTGGCATGCAAGCTTATTTGTATTCTTTCTAAATTACTGTAACTTTCATTCAAATAGTACTTTATATTTTTATTTAGAATGATTAAGAATAAGAAATCCGAATATGTGTTTTATACAATATTTATTCATATAGCAATATTTACCTTTGTGTTTCGTGCAATAGCATGAGGAATTTAATGAATAATACTAAGCATATATTTGAATGAAAACAACTAGGCGACAATTCATCAAAATTTCAGGTTTAGGAGCTGGAAGTCTGGCACTTGCAACTCCAACCTTTAATCTTTTGAGTGGTAAGCAAAAACCTCAGGATGATATTAAGTCTAAAAGGTATCCCAATTATTGTGAGATATGCTTTTGGAACTGTGCAGGCTGGGTGTATACCAACGAAGAAGGAAAAATCTGGAAAATTATCGGTCATGATGATGACCCAAATTCAAACGGACGTTTTTGTCCTCGCGGAACTGGCGGTGTTGGTTCTTACTACGACGATGATCGTTTAAAGACGCCACTAATTCGATATACAAAAGAGGATGGTAGTCAGGATTACAGAGAAGCGACTTGGGATGAAGCGCTTGATTTGATCGCCACAAAAGTGAGCGAAATAAAGAACAAGTATGGTGCAGAAAGCATTGCCTTGTTTAATCATGGTTCTGCCGGTAAGCATTTTACTCATTTGTTTAGAGCAATGGGATCTTCTAATATCGCTGCGCCTGCCAATGCTCAGTGTAAAACTCCCCGCGAAAATGCTTTTAAACTGACATTTGGCCACGAATTGCATTCACCAGAACCTTTGGATATACAAAATGCAGATTGCATGGTGCTGATAGGTTCACATTTAGGCGAGAACATGCATAATGGTCAGGTACAGGAGATGTCGATGCTAATAGAGAGGGGGGGAACCATTATTACCGTGGATCCGAGATATTCTGTAGTAGCCAGTAAATCAAAGATTTGGTTACCAATTAAACCTTCTACTGATATTGCTTTGTTGTTAGCCTGGATAAATGTGATTATTAACGAAAACCGATACGATAAAGAATACATTGAGAAACATGCTCATGGATTCAATGAACTTAAAGAGTACATTCAACCATTTACACCGGAGTGGGCTTCTTTAATTACAACCCTAGATCCTACCCAAATTGTTTTAGCGGCCCGCGAAATGGCAGCAGCAGCCCCGGCTGTTATTGTTCATCCTGGTCGACATGTTACATGGTATGGTGATGATACCCAAAGATTAAGGGCTGTAGCTATTTTAAATGCTCTTTTAGGCAGTTGGGGGCGAAAAGGTGGATTTTTCTTTTCTTCATCGGCCAGCGTCGGAAAACATCCGGCCTATAAAGTGCCATATCCCAAACCAAAATGGAGCTGGATGGATATTCGTCCGGGCGATTTTCCTTTGGCAAATACAGGCATTACCAATGTTTTAGTCGATGGTTCGCATCCTGATTATACAGGTGAAAACAAAATTAAGGCCTGGTTTGTTGTAGGTTCTAACCTGCCAGTTTCTATACCCAACAAACAAAGAACTTTAGAGGCAATGGATAACATGGAGTTTATCGTAGTTGTGGATACTATGCCTATGGAAATTACAAGTTATGCCGATGTGGTTCTTCCAGAAGCTACTTACCTGGAAAGATACGATATTTTAAGGCTTGCAGAGAATCGATACCCCACAGTTGCGCTCAGGATGCCTGCTGCGGAGCCCAGATGGGAGTCTAAACCAGGATGGTGGATGGCAAAACAATTGGGCGATCGTATGGGCCTAAATCAATACTTTGCATTCGAAAGCTACGAAGAAGTGCTCGAGGCTGAACTTAGCAAGCTTGGAGTTACTTTGGAGCAAATGAAAGAAATTGGGGTTTTGAAACTAGAACGACCTTATGATGATGCATATATGCATGAAGGTGATGAGATTGAATTTGAAACACCAACAGGTAAAATTGAACTACTTTCTACTGAATTGGCCGCTTTAGGTTTTGACCCGTTTCCTAAATACACAGCTCACGCCGAACCTCCGGCAGGTTATTATTATCTGAATTATGGCAGGGTGCCAATGCATACTTTTAGTCGTACAAGTAATAACCCAAATCTTAGTGATTTGAAAAAAGAACACGATGTTTGGATAAATCCTATTGTGGCAAATGATTGGGGGATAAAAAACGGACAATATATTTGGCTGCAAAATCAAGCCGGCGTAATATCCGATTTTCCGGTAAAAGTAAGAGTAACCGAAAGAATTCGTTGGGATTCTGTTTTTCTTCCACACGGTTTCGGACATAACAATCCAAAGCTTTCCCGTGCGCATGGAAAAGGTGTGTCTGATACTCAATTAATCAGTAATGTAATGCACGATCCGATAAATGGAAGTACAGGAATGCGCTTAAATTTTGTAACATTTTTAACAGAAGACCCAAGAAAGGAGACTGAAGCATGAGATACGGAATGGTAATAGATACCATCAAATGTGTTGGATGCACCGATTGTGTGGTGGCATGCCAAACAGAAAATAACGTACCACTTGGATACGCCCGTGATTGGGTAGTAGAGGCTGTAGTAGGTACTTATCCCGAATTGCATTTGGAAATTAGAACAGAGAGATGTAATCACTGTATTGATACACCATGCGTTAGAACTTGCCCAACTGGTGCAAGCCACATTATTGAAGGTGGCATAGTAAAAGTAACTGCTAACGAATGTATTGGATGCGGGGCTTGCATTGAATCTTGTCCTTACGACGCACGTTATGTGCATCCGAATGGTTATGTAGATAAATGTACTTTCTGCGATCATCGGGTGGCAAATGGGCAGGATCCTGCATGTGTTTCTGTTTGTCCTACTTATTGTATGCATTTTGGCGATTTGGACGATCCTAATAGCGAAGTTTCTAAACTATTAGCAACCAGAAACAGTAAAGTATTGGCTCCTGAAGCCGGAACAAAGCCTCAAATATTTTATCTAATTTAATTTATTCTGTTTAATATTATGGAAGAAATAATTGTAAGTGGCAGATCTATACCTCATGTTGATCCGATTTTGGATATCTGGGGGCTGCCGATTTCCTTGTATTTATTTTTAGGAGGACTGGCTGCCGGCATTACTATTTTTGCTGCTGTGGTTACTATCTTGAAGAAAGATGAACAATATTCCACCGCTGCTAAGATTGCTCCGATTATTACTCCTATTGCATTGGCCGTTGGTTTATTATTTTTACTAGTCGACTTGCATCATATATTATATGCTTGGCAATTGTTTACTACTATTCGCCTAGACTCTCCAATGTCGTGGGGGGCTTGGACATTGCTCATTATTACGCCATTATCTATTATCTGGGTAGCTATGCACATGAAAAGCATTATGCCAATGCTTAATATGGGAGGATGCTGTTTGGGTGTGCTGGGTTTTTTTATTGTTGAGAAAAATGATGGTAGTCAGGTAAATTGGGAATGGAGATATCCGTTTTTAATTAATTTCGAGAAGTTTGTTATTGCTCAAAAACAAGTTTTTGCATGGATTATGCTAGTACTTGGATTAGTGGTAGGGGTATATACTGGTATATTGTTATCAGCTTTTAATGCCAGACCTCTTTGGAATACAGCAATCTTAGGCCCATTGTTCCTTACTTCCGGATTGTCAACCGGAGCTGCTGCCATTATGTGGCTTTCAAGCGATCATCACGAGGTAAAACTTTTTAGTAAAATCGATTTATTCCTGATTTTAATTGAGTTATTTCTTATCGTGCACATGATAATGGGCTTTAGAGCAGGTTCAGAAATTCAGATTTATGCAGCTACTTTTTTCCTTGGTGGAGACTTTACTGTTATTTTCTGGGTATTCTTTGTTGGTCTTGGATTACTAATCCCATTAGTTTTAGAGTCAATGGAGCTTGTAGGTAAAAAAGTACCGGTAGCTATTGTGGCATTTCTTATTCTTTCGGGAGGTTTATTATTCCGAATTATTATGGTTGATGCCGGACAGGTAATTAGATTTTTATACTAAAAAAATTCAATTAGAATGGAAAAAATGAAATATATGAACCCATATCTTGCCGGATTTTTTCTTGGCTTGGTATTGCTGGCTGCCTTTTATTTTTCTGCTGAAGGATTAGGTGGTAGTGGCGCTCCCAAAAGATTGGTTGTGGGGGCTGTAGAGGCCGTTGCTCCAAATCATGCTTATAACAATGAGTTTTATAATAGTTATACTCAAAACGGTGAACGAAATCCATTATCTAACTGGGTTGTTGTTCAGGTTGTGGGCTTATTGGCCGGTGGTTTTCTTTCGGGAACTTTTAGCGGCAGATTAAAACTAGTTACTGAGCATTCTCCCAAAATAACTGCCAAAAGAAGACTATATATGGCTTTAATTGGCGGAATATTGTTTGGAATAGGCTCTCAATTCGGACGAGGATGCACCAGCGGCGCTGCTTTAAGTGGAATGGCTGTTTTTTCGGCTGCCGGATATCTTACACTGATTGCCATTTTTGGCACGGCCTTTATTGTGGGAAAATTTGTTAAAAAATTATGGATTTAATAGAGAGGAAATAAATTATGGGACCATTAGTAAAAATGGGAGAGATAGCCGCCGGTTGGGATTTTGTAATTGCATTTATCATCGGAATATTCTTTGGTATTGTAATGGAGCAAGCCGGATTTTCATCCAGTAAAAAAATTACCGGATGGATTTATGGATATGATTTTACAGTTATTCGCGTATTTTTCACTGCCGCCATTGTAGCCATGATAGGACTAGTTTTTATGCAGTATTTAGGCTGGATAAATTTTGGCGAATTATTTATTAATCCAAGTTATATTTGGTCTATACTATTAGGCGGAGCCTTAATGGGTGCTGGATTTGCCATTGGTGGATTTTGTCCGGGTACAAGCATTGCGGCGGCTGCAATTGGTAAGATTGATGCCATGGTTTTTGTTTTGGGCATAATGATTGGAGTATTTATTTTTGCCGAAGGTTTCCCTATTTGGGACGATTTATATACAGCTGCTAATCATGGACCATTATTAATTACCGATTTATTAGGTATAAGCAAAGGTGTATGGACATTTATTTTTATTCTGATTGCTTTTGCTACGTTTTGGGGAACTGCCGCACTTAGAAAAAAATACGCGCACAAAGAGTTGGATTATAATAATTAATAGTTATGGAACATAAAAAACAATTGAGAATATATTTGCTCTTAACTGCCGTATTTATGGTATTGGCTATCATCATGTTTTTCTTGCCTGATAAACGTGTAGATAAAGAGCTTTCTCCCAGAACGCTTATCAAACTTTATAATCATGGCAATGCCTATTATTCTGTTGATAAAGTCGCCAAAATGATAATTGATGAAAATCCTGCTTTGCAATTGGTTGATGTAAGAAGCGAAGCTGAGTTTGCAGAGTTCTCACTGCCGGGTGCTATTAATATTCCCTTAGAAAAAATTCTTGAAAAGGATGAGCATAACAATTATGTTTGGAAAGAGTATCTGCGTCCGGAGAAAAAAATTACAGTTTTTTATTCTAACGGCGATTTAAAAGCTGCACAGGCATGGACATTAGCAACGCGTTTGAGAATGGATAAAGTTTTTATGCTTGAAGGTGGATTAAATAATTGGTTTGATAAAATTATGACTCCCGAGGCCCCAAAGGCAACTACTGCTACACCCGAAGAATATGCAGCTTATGAATTTCGCAAGATGGCCAAAACATTTTTTGGCAGAGCTAATGCCGGACAGGCTGCTTCTATTACTGCGGAAGAAAATGCAAATTCGGCACCGGTGGTTAAGAAGAAAAAGGTTGTGTCGGAAGGCGGAGGTTGTTAAACCATAAAATGGATTTTAAAATGGAAGAAAGAAAAGATTATGGACCAGTTACAATTGGTCATTTAGTTGGAGTAATCATATTCTCACTTATATTACTTATTGGCTTAGTGGCGTATAATTCAAAATCGCCCAGATATGTACTTAGCCCCGATGAATCGTTGGCTCACATAAGTGCAGAAGCCAAACAACTTGACGCTCCTATGATGGCAGAGGTTGTAATTTCTAATGATTCTCTTTACAGGATTATAGATTTGCGTTCTCCAAGATTATTTATGAATAAACATATTCCCGGTTCTGTGAACATTCCAATGGGAAGATTATTCGATAAAGAGTTTGAATCGATTTTTAATCAGCACGAAAGAATCAATATCTTGATTGGCGGCACATCTGCTGAGTCAGCCATAGCTTATATGATGCTTAACGACGAGGGCTTTAAAAATATACGATTGGTTTCTTTTGGAGTAGATTTTGTTCTGACTAATATCATTGCAAAATTTGCGCCGCTTAACGGAAAATACGACGAGGAAAGAAGCATTTATAATTACGCCAAAATCGTGAATGAAACTCCCGGATTTTCTATAGATGCAACTGCTGCACCTGCTTCTGTTGAAGAGACTTCTGCACCTGTGAAGAAGAAGAAAAGTTCTGGGAATCAAGAATCCGGTGGATGCTAAATTCAAAAATTTAAAAAATGAGAAAATTTAATTTTATATTAATTGTATTAATTGCGGGAGTATTTTCATTTTTCGCCTGCAATAATCAGGCTGCTCAGGAAGAAATTGTCGTTGGTCAGACAAATCTTGCCAATGAATCGGAGGCTCTTGTTAATTTTCTTGAAAAATCCGGTGATTATATTAACTCAGCCGAATCGCCTTCATTGATTGACGCAAATGATGTGTCTGAAAATGGAAAAAAATATTTGGTGCTGGATATCCGCATAAACGAAGATTATGTGGCCGGACATATCGATGGTGCGATTAACACTCCTGCGAACGAGGTGCTTCAATATCTGGAGCTAACTGAGAGTGCGGCTGCTTATGAAAAAGTAGTTATTGCTTGTTATTCTGGTCAGAATGCTAGCTATATTACTTCAGTACTAAGAATGTTGGGATACGGAAATGTATATGCCTTGAAATTTGGCATGAGTAGCTGGAATAAAGCCACGGCTTCGCATTGGCTGGAAAATATTTCCAACAAATTTGTAGCCCAACTTGAGCAAAATGGAAATCCGAAAAATGCTAAATCGGCTTTGCCTCAGCTGAATACAGAGAGCGCCAATGCTTATGATGTGTTGTATAAGCAGGCATTTAAAGTGCTCGATGAAGGATTAAATCCGGCTAAAATAAAAGCAGAGGAAGTGTTTGCTGATCCTTCTAAATATTACATTATTAATTACTGGCCATTAGAGCAATATGCTGTTGGGCATATTCCTGGTGCTGTTCAGTATCAGCCTAAAAAAACACTTGCAACGTCGCGCGACTTAACTACTTTGCCATCGGATAAACCTATTGTGGTATATTGCTATACCGGACAAAATGCTGCTTTTGTTACTGCTTTTTTGAGAGTTTTAGGATATGATGCAAAGGTATTATTGTATGGAGCAAATTTTTTTATGAATGGAAAAATGAAATCTGATCCTATTCTTGGGAATGCTTTCTCGGTAGAGAAAATTAATAATTTTCCGTTAACGGAGGGCGAGGAGCCATCTAAAATGGTGGTTAAGGCTGGTTTGGCTTCTCAGAAAGCTGATGAGCCAAAAGCCGGAGTGCCTGTGAAGAAGAAAAAAGAAGTGTCGGAAGCCGGTGGTTGTTAAGTTCAAACTTAACACGGATTATATCTGCCTGACTTTGGAGATTTCATGCATTAGATAAATTTGATAAATGCAGATGTAAAAATGTTTATTATTTAAAAAAGGCTGAAAGTATTTTCTTTCAGCCTTTTTTTATAATTATTTATTGCATAAGGAAATTTCTTTGGGGAATTTTCTAGTTTGATTTCTCGAAAATTTCTATTTCAAAAATAAGTGGCCATTTTTTACCTGTTACGAAAATTTTGTTTTGGTTTTTATCAAAGGCAATACCGTTAAGTACATCTGTATCTGGTAAATATAATTTTTTGTCTAATATATTATCTAATTCTATGTAGGCTTCTACATTTCCCAAAGTCGGATCGATAATGGCAATTTTATCAGTTAAATAGATATTTGCCCAGATTTTGCCTTCGATGTATTCAAGTTCATTTAACTGGTCTACAGCTTTTTTGTTATCATATACCTGAAGTCTTTTTACCTCTGTGTAGTTATTGGGGTCAAGAAAGTAAAGAATATTAGTTCCATCGCTCATTATCAGAAAAGTAGAATCTGTTGTTAGCCCCCAACCTTCTGTAGAATAATTAAACTGCTCAATCAACTTAAAATCAGACTTATTGTAAACAAATCCAATACCCGAACGCCAGCTAAGTTGAATAATTTTGTTGTGGATAGCCGTAATTCCCTCTCCAAAAATATTTGCAGGAATAGAAAAACTATTAAGTACTTGCCCGCTTGCCGGATTTACTTTTCTTAAACTAGATTCTCCTTTTAAGCCAGTGGCTTCGTAAAAGAAACCATTTTCGTAGAAAAAGCCTTGGGTAAAGGCCGTTTTGTCGTGTGGTAATGTTTTTATTACTATATAATCGTAAATTACTGGTTTATTGGCAGCATACACAACAAAATTAGCAGAACAAATCGAGAAACTACTGTCTTTATATGCTTTTAATAAGAAACTATGATTTCCTGTTTTTGCATTTTGCAAGGCAAAACTCATTGTATCGGCAATTGTCGAAAAAAATCTACTTAACTTATTGTCTAATAATAAACTAAATGAATCTGGAAGAATTTCATTTTTAAGTTCGATAGAAATTATTAGGGTGTCGTTAGGAATTGCCTTTGATTTATTGAGCGAGATACTCGTTTTAGGTAGATTTTTCTGTAAATCTTCTGTCTCCACTTTTTTTTGAGTGGATGCATTATTTTTCTGATTACAAGCTGATATGCCTAGTGCTGAAAGCACCATGATATTTAAAACTAGTTTGATGCTCATTTTACAATTCTTTGGGTTTCAGTATAAAGTTCAGAATCCCTAGGTTTGGCAATACTTTGTTCCAATTTTCCGTTTCGAAAACAAAGTAGGCAGCTGCGGCCGTGGGCATTGCTTCAGATTTTTCTTTATTTTGGGCTAATATGTTCACAATATTTTCTATATGCGGATTATGCCCAATAATGAGCGCTCTGTTTATTTCATTCGGAATTTGTTGAATAAATTGAAGGTAATCTGCTTTAACGCCAAAGTAGAATCGCATGTCGAATTCGATTGCTTTAAGCTCAATATTTAGTTTTTTCGCTACGAGTTTTGCCGTTTCTTTAGCTCTTATGGCCGTGCTCGAAAATATTTTGTCGGGAACAATATTTCGGTTTATAAACTCCTGCGCAATAATTGGTGCAGCAAGTTTTCCTCGTTCATTCAGAGGCCTGTCAAAATCAGACTGAGATTCGGTATCCCAATCTGATTTTGCATGACGCATTATTATTAATTCTTTCATTTTTAGTAGGATATAGATGTTTTAGGAGACATTATTATACATTAAATCTGATATTTAGAATATCGCCGTCTTGTACAATATAATTTTTACCTTCTACAAAAAATTTACCAGCTGCTTTAACGGCAGGCTCTGTTTTGTAGTGAATAAAATCATTGTATTTCATTACCTCGGCCCTGATAAAACCTCTTTCTAAGTCGGAGTGAATAACCCCTGCAGCCACAGGAGCCGTTGAACCTTTGCGAATTGTCCATGCACGAATTTCTTTGGGCCCAACAGTAAAAAAGGTTTGCAGGTTAAGCAGGCTATATGCCGAACGTAATAGTTTGTTTACGCCTGGCTCCGAAAGCCCTGCGTCTGCCAGAAATACTTTTCGGTCTTCAGGGTCTTCTAGTTCTGCAATTTCGGCATCCAATCTGGCTGCAATGGTTAAAATTTCAGTGTTTTGTCCGCTTAAATGTGTTTTTACGGCTTCAACGTATGCATTTCCGTTAGCGGCAGAGGCATCGTCTACATTACAAACGTAAATAATCGGTTTTTCGGTGAGTAAAAACATATCATAAAGGAATTTTTTGTCGTCATCGGAGACTTCATAATCGCGCACATTTTTAAAATCTTCGATATGTTCTTTGAGTTTTTCCAACACTTCTATGCCTTTTTTGGCTTCTTTATCGCCCGATTTTGCTACTTTTTGCAGGCGTACAATTTTCTTTTCTACCGATTCTAAATCTTGTACTTGTAGTTCAAGGTCAAGAATTTCAATATCGCGCACTGGGTCTATAGAACCTTCTACATGGGGCAATTCCGGGTCGTCGAAGCATCTTAAAACATGAATTACGGCATCGGCATTGCGCATATCGCCCAAAAACCTATTTCCAACACCTTCGCCTTTACTCGAACCCTTGGTTAATCCAGGAAGGTCTATGATATCTACCGTTGCCGGTATTATTCGTTCGGTGGGCTGACATTTTTCCAACTCATATAATCTAGGGTCGGGTACGTCTACTTTTCCAATGTTTGATTTTGATGCACTAAATGCATAATTGGTGGCCTCTGCTTTGGTTTCGGAGAAGCAGTTAAAAATGGTTGTTTTGCCTACATTGGTTAGGCCTACTATGGCGCAGTGTAATCCCATTATTGTGTATTTGTTAGTTAAAAAATTTTGCGCAAAGTTAATTTTTTTTTCTTTTTTTTGTCGTATTATTCGTGCATCAAAAAAAAAGACTGTCGGAAAAGCAGTCTGCTTGCTGAAAAATAATCTTTTTGGTTTTAAGATTTGTTTTCAACAGACTTGTTAATCCAACAGTCCTGGTTTTAATGAAAATGAAATGTTTAGATTTTTTCAATCATAATCTTGGTCATTTCGTGTGTATTGGCGTTAAAAATAAGCTTATACGAAATCATTTTTTCTAAATCTCTAATTTCTACATGTATAATATAATCATTTGGGGTATGGTACAGCATTTCGTAGATTTCCGGTTCCGGATTAAACATTTGAATTTCAATAATTTTTCCTAAATCAGTTTCGTAAGAGATTCCCAATGGAAGCACAAGCACATCTGCTTCAAATGTAAGCAAGTGTCTTAATTCTTCGCTGTAAATAAGTTCTACCGAAATGTTTTTTTCGGGTATGCTATTGTTTGCATTTATCTGCAATCCAAATATCATAAATAAGGTAATAAGCAACAAGTTTTTCATGGTTTTTTAATTTATGGTTAATTGTAGTATTCAAACCTTATGCCATGATTGTGTATGTTTCTGTATATTAATCAGTTGATTTTTCCTATTAACATCTCATTAAAGTGAAAAACGTACGGAAATGAACATTTCAATCTCCATTTTTGTACAAATAAGTAATTTTTAAATGATAGAATGGATAATTTTCTAATTTACAATATCTTATGTGGATTGTGAAAATATTTTCATTGTACTATAAAATCAAATTTTGTATTTCTCGATTAAGGTTTGATTTTGATTGTGCTAAATCCGTGCGATTCTTTTCTTACTTCAATTTGGGTTAAAATTCGTTCTTTCAAGGATTCCACATGCGAAATAATGCCAATAATTCTGCCACTTGTAATTTGAAGTTTTTCTAATGCGTCCATGGCTGTATCAAGTGTATTTTGGTCGAGCGAGCCAAAGCCTTCGTCTATAAACAAGCTGTTTATTTTAGTTTTTGCACCGGCCAGGTCTGCCAATGCTAAAGCCAAGGCAAGACTAATTAAGAAAGTTTCGCCTCCGGATAGTGTAGCTGTGCTTCTTACAGAATCTCCTTGGTATGAGTCGCTAATCATTAGGTCTTTTTCTATGCTGTCGCCAATAATGGTATATCTATCCGAGAAATGTGCTATATGCTTGTTCGATAAACTTATAAGATGTTTAAGCGTATATTCTTGAGCAAACTGACTGTATTTTTTTCCTTCTTTATCACCTATTAATTCTTTGAGTTGAGTCCATACAAGCAATTCTTTTTTTTGATTTTCTATTTTGGTGTTGATATCGCCTGCCAGAATTAGATTTTTTTCGTGGTTTTGTAGTTTTTCTTTTTGGGCACCGAGCAATTCGTTTAGCGATTGTCTGTTTGTTTTTAGTAGCATTATTGTTTCATCCGGATTTTCATTAGACACTTCATGGTTTATTTTCTCGAATATCTTTAGCTGTTCCGATTTTTTATTGTTCAGTAAAATCTCTGATTCCGTTTTTTTTATTGCTAAGGCTAAACGGGTTTGTTTTATTTTTTCTGCTTCCGAATTACTTAAAATTAGCATGCTAGCTTCTTCAGTAGTCGATATTTCGATGGCCCTAAGATGTAAAATAAGTTCCGATTCCGATTTACGCAATTTTTGGTCTTTTATTTCTGTTTCTTTAAGTAAATCAATAATTTGATGATTAGTTTCCAATAGTGAAGTGTCGGTTTGGGTTAATTGTTGCTGTAGATTTTTTACGTTTGTTTTCTGCAAATCAAGTTCGGTAAATAATTTATTTTGATATTTCAATGGATTATCACTTGGAATCAGCTCTTTTCGCTTGTTTTTTAGTTTTTCAATTGTGGGAGTTTGTTCTCGGAAATAATCAGTTAAACTCTTTATTTGCCTGTCTAGCAGGCTTATATTTTTAAGTAAGTTTTCAGCTTCTTTTCCTTTAAACACGGCATCTGCATCGTTCTGAGTTTTCTGTTTTTGTTTTGATTGATAGATTTCTAGTTTATTCTGAAGAGCCGCTATTTGCGCAAAAATTTCTATTCGTGGTAAATAGTATTCTGCGTAGGGCGCCATAATTTTGCTTAGTTCGATATAAGTTGCCATGCTTTTTTCCGATTTTTCTATCATTTTATCAAGCATTTGTAGCAGATATTCGGCCGAGATTTGGTTCTCGAGCATTTTTTTTGTTTCGGACAATTTCAAACCATTGGCTTCAGTTTTTTTGAATTCTATAAAAAGTGCATCGGTTTCCTTCACAAAGTATTGTGCTAAAATTTGGTCGATTTCATTTTGCCATTTCTTTTTTTCATCGAGCAGTCTTTTTATCTCATTTTGATGATGTTCACAATTGGTTTTAAATGCTGATATATTTTCGTTAATTTTCTGTAAATTTATTTGCCATTGGGTAATCTCCGTTTTGGTTTGTCCAATAAGGTTTTCGGTGTCTGAAAGTAGCTTAGGTTTGTATGATTTTTTATAAGGATGGTGCTCCGAGCCGCAAAGTGGGCAGGCTTCGTTTTCTTTAAGATTTTCGCGGTATTTTTCGAGTTTTTTTTCTTCGTTTTCCCGTTCCTTTCTTTTTTGTAATTCTTCTAATTTTAATACTTTTACGTTTAATTCAATATTTGTTCTTTCTTTTTCAGTTTCTTTCCTTACCAAATTTTCTTTATTTTGAGCAAGTGTTTCGCTTATTTCGGATTGCCTTTTTGTTAATTCTTTCAAAATTTCTACTTTTTTGAGCGTATCGCGCAGCAAACTGTATTTATCTCTTTGATAATTTAACTCATTTTCAATACTTTCTCTAGTAATTCCGGCAGGTATATTTGTTTTTATGCTCTCAAGTTTTTCTATTGTTTCCGATTTTTTGTGTAAAAGCTGATTGTGTATTTTTTCTATGGGTTGCTTCATGTCAAAGCCGTTATTTTTTAATTCTTGGGCTTCTTTTTGGAATGTATCATAAAAAAACTGCCAGTTTTTGTATTCGTTTTTTATTTTGTGAATATCTTCCGATAAATCTGCAATTTTTTTATTTTCGTTTAACCATTGTGTATCGTCTAAAATTAGATTTTTAAGATTTTGAATTTTTATATGCAGCTTTTCTTTTTCTTTTTGTTTTTCATGCAGTTCTTTCGTAATTATTAATTCAGCATCTTTCTTTTCGTTAAAGAGAAGCTGATGTTTTTCTATTTCGCTTTGCAAACTAAGGGCATCTTGAATTTTTGGTAATTCATTTTGGTAAAACTCCGATTTTTCATTCAACCAAGCATTTTCGGAATCAAGTTTTTTCGCAATTTCTTGTTTTTTAGTGTTTAGTAATCTATCGGATTCTTTGAGTCTTTCAAGTTTTGTATTGCTTTCTTTTACGCTTATTTTTAGGTTTTTAATTTCTTCAAGTGCCTGTATGAAGGGCACAATTTGTTCGTGTTTTTTTAATTTCTCAAAATCTTTTTCATGTTCGCTTATTTGCTTTTCTGCCTGAAAAATTGCAGCCGAAATAGCTAGTATCTCTTGCTCTATAAGTTTTTTTTGCTCTAGCAGTTGTTGCTGATTAAGCCAATAGCTCAATTGGTTGTCTATTAGCACAAGTTCAGATGTTGTGTTTTTCAAACTTTGATGTATTATTTCAACATCTTCGTTGGTCAGCAAATCTATTCCAACAAGTTGTTGGTTTATTAGCTGTAACTTATTTTCTTCGGCTCTATACCTTTCGAAAACTGCAGTGCCTATGTTTCTATATATTTCTGTACCGGTAATTCTTTCTAGTAAAGCACCTCTTTCTTCGTGTTTTGATTTTAGAAATCGCGCAAATTCTCCTTGCGAAAGAAGGGTCGATTTTACAAATTGCTCGTAATTTAAGCCAATTAGCTCTTCGTTTTTTGTTGGAACTTCACTTTTTTTCAAATCCAATATTTCTCCGGATGGCATTAGCGCTATTTTCATTTCGTAATCGCGCAAATTTCCGTTTCTGGCTTTAGAAATAGTCCACGAAGATAGGTATCTATGGTTATTAGCTTCGTATTCCACTTCGGAGAAAGATTCGTTTTGCCCATGCGTAATTATCGCATTTTTTTCGAGCACTATTGCTTTAGATATGCTGGTTTTCATATTATCACCACTTAGACGCGGAATTTTGTTGAAAAGTGCCAGTGTTATTGCATCAAGAATAGACGATTTGCCTGCACCTGTTGGACCGGTTATAGCAAAAATGCCTGTTTTTGAAAGTGGTCCGTTGGCAAAATCGATAAAATGTTCTCCTTTTAACGAATGGAAATTTTTTATTCTGATGCTAAGAATTTTCATGATTCAAATCTTTTGTTTTGTGCAATGCAATTTCAATTTGCTAATCAGGAATATTTGTAGCAAACTATTTTTTTTTTACCATCAAATTTAACTCAATAATTCAATGGCTTTTCGTTTAATTTCTTTTTCTACAATATTTCTAAATGGTATTAGAATTATAGGATAAGAAATTTCCAGGAATGCTTCGTCTTCTATTAGCTTTACTATGCCGTCTACTCTTCCTCCCGATATTTCGAAGCTAAAATGGGCAATATAATCTGTCCAGCTTTCTTTTGGATTGCGGATAAATGAACCAAAATCAATTTTTAGTTCTTCAATTAGCTTAGATAGCCTGTATTTGGCATCGTCTATGGTAAGCTGATGTTTGTGTTTAAATGTAAATTTAGGCATTTTCTTTTTTTTCGGTTAATATTTGTTGTACAATTTCTTTGTAGGCCGATATTATTTCATTATTTAAAGCAATTCCTTTTTTTGAAGCGAAATAGTTAAATAAATCGTCTGCAGAAATATCTTCTAATTTTTCAGGAATTGGCTGGTCTAGTGTTTTTGTGTTTGTACTTTCGAATTTGTATTTTAAAACCTCGCAGTTTTTTAAGTTTTCCAAATATTCCTTAAAATCTGATATTTGCTGAGCGTCAATTTCTTCTTCACTTATCACTATTTCTAACCAAGGCATTGAATTATGGGTTTCGATTTTGATTTTTTCGAGTTCATTGCCTACTTCTTTAAAACTACCTTTGATACGTTTTAACAATCGGTATGCAGGTATTTCGATATTTTGTGTGTTCAATTTTCCGTCTTCGATATTTATCAATACGACACTCTTCTTGTCGGCTCTTTCACTAAAACTTAAGGGAATTGGTGAACCTGAATATCGAATAAATTCATTGCCCGCAATTATTTGGGGTTTATGAATATGTCCAAGTGCCCAATAATCTGCTTTCGGAAGCTTTCCCGCATTTACAACTCCTAGATTTCCGAAATGTATTTCTCTTTCGCTTTCCGATAATAAACTTCCATCAGTATGAAAGTGACCCATGAAAATTTTTATGCTTTTGTTATATTTTTCTTCAGAGATTTGGTAAACACTTTGATATAAGTTAATTAGTTCATTTCTAATAGAATCTTGCCGGGCTTCGTAAGTTTGGCCTGGAACTGACTTTATTAGGTCTTTTTCGCGTAAAAATGGTATGGCGGCAACCACACAATCTTCATTATCTTTTCGAAAATGAATTAAATGCCTGGATAGCTCAGATTCTAGTCCTCCAAAAATATATATATTTAGATGCTGTAAAATCTTCTGTGGCGCATTTAAGGTCGAAATTGAATCATGATTTCCTCCGGTTATGATAATGGTTCGGCAATTGGTTTTTATCAGTTTAGTTAGAAAATTATAATAAATCTCTTCTGATGAATTTGATGGATACGCGACATCGAAAATATCTCCCGAAACGAGCAAAGCATCAATTTCGAGTTCAGAAATTTTGCTTAACAAAAAATCGAAAAAAAACTGATGTTCCTCTTGTCGCTCTTTGCTATAAAGTCTTTGGCCAATGTGCCAATCCGAAGTATGTATAATTCTCATGTCATTAATTACTCAATTTAGATTTACAAATTAGCAAAAATACTTACATTTGTACAAAAAAATATTGCAAATGAGTAAAATTATCGAATTAGAAAAATTGGCATCTCAGGTTCGCCGCGATATCATCAGAATGGTTAGTGCTATAAATTCAGGTCATCCGGGTGGTTCTTTGGGAGCCACCGATTTTATGGTTGCTTTATATTTTGATGTAATGAATTGTCAGCCTGATAATTTTGAAATGAATGGAGTTGGCGAAGATATGTTTTTTCTTTCCAATGGACATGTTTCGCCATTGTGGTATAGTGTTTTAGCCCGCAGAGGTTATTTCTCTGTTTCCGAGCTTTCAACATTTCGTAAGCTTCATAGTCGTTTGCAAGGTCATCCGACAACCGCCGAGGGTTTGCCCGGAATCAGAATTGCATCAGGCTCTTTGGGACAAGGTCTTTCTGCTGCAATTGGTGCCGCACTTGGAAAAAAACTCAGCAAAGACCAAAATCTTATTTACACACTTCATGGCGATGGCGAATTGCAAGAGGGGCAGATTTGGGAAGCGGCTATGTTTGCGGCAGCGCACAAAGTTGATAATTTAATTGCTACAGTGGATTATAATGGCCAACAAATCGACGGACCTACTGAAAAAGTGCTCTCTTTGGGTAATTTAAAAGCCAAATGGGAAGCCTTTGGATGGACTGTTTTAGAATCGGAAGGTAATAATATGCTGGCAGTTATAAATATTCTTAAGGAAGCCAAAAAACTTGTTGGTAACGAAAAACCAATTGTTATTTTGCTAAAAACCGAAATGGGATTTGGCGTAGATTTCATGGCTGGAACCCACGAATGGCATGGAAAAGCACCCAATGCTCAACTTACACAAAGGGCACTTGAGCAGATTCCAGAAACAATTGGTGATTATTAATTTTACCTTTATAAAATTTTACACCTATGGAAAGATTAGACAATTCTAACGAAAAAATTAAAGCAATTTATGCCGACAATGCATTGGCTACCCCAATGGATAGATTTTTAGCTGCATTGATTGATGGTGTTTTGATGGGCATTGTTGGCCGAATTACTTTTGTTGGTAGTTTGGTGGCCCTGGCATATTTCTTCACCAAAGATACCCTGCCATTTCTCGACGGACAGAGTATTGGCAAAAGATTAATGAAAATTAAAGTTATCAATGCAGAAACCGGTGAGGAAATTACCGAAAATTATGGTGCTGGCGTTATCAGGGTATTAAGTTTAATTATACCTATTTTTAATATCGTGGATGCAGTTATGGTTTTTAATACCGACAGATTACGCTTTGGAGATAAATGGGCTAAAACCAAGGTTATTAAATTAGAAAGTCTTTAATTTTGAATGATTTATGAAAATCCGGAAATGTAATTCCATTTTGAGTTTTTGATGGATTTGTTTTCGGGTTTTTATATTTTGCTTCATGTTTTAATACAAATTGTGATATAGTCTTTTTTTTCGCTTGAAAATTTGTTTTATAATGAAAAAAATACCGCTCTTTATAATATATCTGTTTTTCTGTCTAAATATTTCTGCGCAGAATACCTTGGGTGTTATTTATTATCAAAAACTAAAAGTAACTGCATTTCACGAAGAAATTTCTAACGCCCGGAAAAAAGTATATACATCAACCGATTGGATACAAGGGAGTATGATTTTGCTCGATTCTACACTGGTAAGTCCGGCTGCCAATAAGTACGATGTAAAAAAACGACCGAATGGAAATTACGCTTATTGAAGATCCTTCTTCTGTATCCAAAATTATGATGGGAGCCAAGTTTTTTATCTATTCAAACTATTATAACGAAACCGGAAAGATAAGTAGCGGATATTTTGAAATTCTCTCCTACGAGGAAGCTAAAATATTGAATAGAAAATTTACAAAAAATGTTCATGGAAAACAGGGAGCCTATGGGGATGAAAGTTATAGTGCTATTGATGAGCAGGATTTTTTAAAAGTTGGCCAAAATCTGGCTATCTCATTAAAAAGCCCCGATGATTTGATTCTAAAACAGTTTGATAATCAGAAATCTTTAATTCAGGATTTTATTCAAAGAAACAAATTAAACATCAACAGAAAAAAGCACTTATTTGAAATAATTGAATTCTATAACTCATAATAAGTGATAAATAATCAAAGTAATTGTAAAATAAAAAAGTGTAATATGATAGGAGCAATCAAACTAAATTTTCGCTTGAAAGTATTTATCTTAAATCTGCTGCTATTTTGGCCTGTATTAATGTATTCTCAGGAAAATAAAACACAAATTACCCGAATTTTGTTTATTTTTGATGAATCCAAAAGCATGCTCGGCTTATGGAATGGTGTTCCAAAAATTGAGCAGGCCAATAGGCTGCTTACCGAGTTGGTAGATTCTTTGGCACAGATTCCAAACATTCAAATGGCGCTTCGCATGTATGGGCATCAAAAGAATTATCCGCCCAAATATTGCGATGATAGTAATCTCGAAGTACCTTTCTCAAACAATTCTGCTCCGCTTATTAAAGCTAAGCTTAAGCAAATGAAGCCCAAAGGCACTACTCCAATTGCCTTTTCTCTTTTGAAATCTGAGAAAGATTTTCCTGCTTGCCCAAATTGCAAGAACATGATTATCCTAATTACTGATGGAATAGAGGAATGTGGAGCTGATCCATGCGAGGTGGCTTTAAGTTTGCAACGCAATAACGTGATTATG
Organism: Acetofilamentum sp.; assembly: GCA_020720625.1. Taxonomy (GTDB): domain Bacteria; phylum Bacteroidota; class Bacteroidia; order Bacteroidales; family DYOH01; genus DYOH01. The sequence continues at coordinate 65,966 of DYOH01000010.1, forward strand.
AAACCTTATATCATCGGGCTGGGACTTGATGTAGAACTCAAAAGTGCTTTCGATTGTTTGGGAAAATACTTAGATGCCGGTAGCGACGACGATTTCGATCAGATTGTTCGGATTATTATTTCCCAAACAGCGTTTCGTACAACCATGCAGGTTGATTTGCTCGATATTTTCAAAAAACCTACTGAAACCGGAGTTAATATGACATTCTACGATCAGCAAACCGGATTAATGAAATATAATCTGATTCATACTTTTAATGAAAAAGGACTATCCGATACCATAGAAGTTGATGCCTTAAGCGATTATAGAATAGTGGTGCATACCATACCACAAGTAATAATCGAAAATGTAAAACCTGTGCCCGGAAAACATACCATTGTGCAGAAAAGTGCGCCACAAGGGCAACTAATTGTTAGCCAAAGTCTTGGGAGTAAGTATAAGAATATGGTTTACAGCATTAAACAGGTGGGAGAGTGCGATGTAATTAATTATCAGTTGGTTGATAATGAAGAGAAATACTTGGTCGGAAAATATCTAATCGAACTTCCAACCCTCCCAAGATTGGTGTTTAACGATATACAGATTAATCAAAGCATACTTACAAGCTTGAAAATACCCGAGCCTGGCGACGTTAGTATAATGATGCCTGCCAATGGCTATGGCAGTTTATATCAAATTAAAGACGGGCAGGCAGTTTGGCTGATAAATCTAAATGCATCATTGAGCGAAAACCTTACTATGCTGCCAGGGCAGTATATGGCCGTATGGAAGCCGGTAAAGATAAATAGAATAAATGCAACAAAAGTAAAATATTTCGAAGTAAAATCAGGATATTCAGTTATAGTAAAATTTTAAAAATGGAAAAATATACGTTTGCAGAAAAAAAAGATACGCGTTCGGGTTTTGGAAAAGGTTTAATGGAAGCTGCCCGAAAAAACGAAAATGTGGTGGCCCTTTGCGCCGACCTTATAGGTTCTCTTAAAATGGATGAGTTTGTTAAGGAGTATCCACATCGTTTTTTTCAGGTAGGAATTGCCGAAGCCAATATGACAGGAATTGCCGCCGGATTGGCAACAACCGGAAAAATTCCCTTTATTGGCACTTTCTCAGTTTTTGCAACCGGACGAAATTACGATCAAGTGCGTCAATCGGTGGCATACTCTAACAAAAATGTGAAAATTGCCGGTTCCCATGCTGGTCTTACCCTTGGCGAAGATGGCGCTACGCATCAAATTTTAGAAGACATCGGATTAATGAAAATGTTGCCAAACATGGTGGTTATAAATCCTTGTGATTTTAATCAAACAAAGGCAGCTACATTAGCTGCGGCAGAATATGTTGGCCCGGTTTATCTTCGTTTTGGCCGACCGGCTTGGCCTGTTTTTACACCCGAAAACCAAGTTTTCGAAATTGGTAAAGCCGTGCTTTTCGAAGAAGGCACCGATGTAAGCATTTTTGCTACTGGGCACATGGTATGGAATGCCCTTAAAGCTTGGGAAATACTTAAAGATGAAGGTATTTCGGCGGAGATTATTAATATTCATACCATTAAACCGATCGACCAAGAAGCCATAATTAAATCTGCATCTAAAACGCTTGCTGTAGTAAGCGCCGAAGAGCATAATTATCACGGTGGGCTGGGAGAGAGCATTTCGAGAGTGTTGGCACAGAATATTCCGGTTCCAATGGAATTTGTTGCGGTAAACGATACTTTTGGTCAAAGCGGTCAGCCAGAGGAGCTGCTTGATGCCTATCATCTCGGAATTTTCGATATAGTGAATGCTGCAAAAATGGCCATTGCCAGAAAAAAATAGTGTTCGAATTCGTTTTTTTTTTAGATTTAGAAACAAAAAATCGTGATAGTGGGTAATCAGCAAAATTACGATTTTTTGTTTTTATGATGTCAAGGTTTGTAATACTTTCAAAAAATTCCTATTGAATTAGGCGTTTAAGTTATAATAGTTTTGATTTATGTTGCTAAAGTATATACTTGATTTTATCCGCGTTAGCGGCGACATCTTTGTAGTATTACTTGAATATAAGCAAGATATGCGAATCAATAATGTTTAATTAAGATATTGATTATTAGTTGTTTAATTGTTTCGTGAAATACTTTTGATACATCCCCGAAATTTCTATAATGTTTTAGATTTCGGTGCTACGCACCTTTGAGTTAGCGCCAGACAATATCTTCTACAAATATTTTATCACTAAGTGTTTGATTATATAGTGTATATTGCGTATAGGCTATTATATATGTGCTTTAAATTAATTCATCTGCTTGCATATTTTTGCTCTATTACCTAAATGCCTAATTCAATAATTTTATCTGCTTTTCTTAACTAGGGTCTGCTGAAAAAGTATTTAGTTCATTAAAGAGTGCATAGTAACAAAAAGTGCAAGAATCAAAAGCATAATATTTATTTTCAGTTAGGTATATTTTTCAATGAATAATTTGAAAATATGCTGAATTGGGTTGGTATATTGAGACAATGAGTAGCCGTAGCATTTATGCTACGGAATGCATGAATATACTATAATATGGGGCTTTAGCCAAAAATTTATTGATATTTTTTAGGCTAAAGCCGAT
>DYOH01000054.1 GCA_020720625.1 Acetofilamentum sp.
ATATTCTATATCTTACCTCCATCAAAAGTTGCATTTATTAGTTGAATTTAGGACATTTTATATCCCTGAAGCAGGAATTTTGGAAAAGTATTTCTCCCTGAGTATAAAGAAAAAATCAGTTCAAATGAGTGATATCCAGGTATACTATGAGAATGAGACACTCCATTTTAGTGGTGTTGTGGCAACAAATTATGCCATAATAGATATTTCCGGGAGAATTATGCAAACATTTGAAAATGTTGAGCAAAATACTTTTATTGCATTTTCTGGCAAGCCCGGTATATATATCTTAAAATATATGAGCCAAGGAATATACAAAACAACCAAATTTGTAATAAAATGAAAATTGAATAAAAAAATCTATTTGATAAATAGTCTTTTTTTATCCGTTTAGCCAATTTTTAAATTCAGAAACCCTATTTTTACTTATAATTACATCCTCTGACGTTCTTGGATTCATTTCAATTTTTAATTGATTATTTCCATATTTATAGATAACATCAATTGCTTTGATAGAAACGATATATTGTCTATTTGCTCTAAAAAATTCTTGTTGATCCAATTGAATAAATATTTGATCAAGACTCACGCCTATTAAATACTCTCGCTTATCAAAACACATTAGTTTATTACCGCTAAAATCAGAATAAATGTAGGAAATTTGCTCAACAAAAATGGGTATCAACTGATCTCGCCAATAAACTAAAACTCTACGCTTGGTTGCTGGCTCCGTTAAATTTTCATTTTGAAGAAGTATTGATTTATCTTTTTGTTCAATTTCAAGGTAAAACTTTTGATCTTCCAAATTTTTATTTAATTGAGAAAGCTGCATAATTTCTTTTGCTAGTTCATTATTCTTCTTTACCATAAACTTTTCATACTTGCCACCAAATACTCTGACGATCAAATAAGAGACAAAAATAAGTATTAATCCGGAGACAATATTCATGAGTATCAGAGCTATCTTTAATTGCTGCATCTTGCTATAATAAAATGAAATACTAGAATGCGTTGCAATAATCCAATCCGAACCAATTACTGGCTGAACAAAAATAATTTCTGACATTCTACCATTTTCTTTGAAACTTCTTATTCCACCACCAATTTTTCCGCTTTTTAATAAACTCAAAAGACTTTTGCTAACCCCATCCATCTCATGACCAATGACTTTAACAATTGAATTATCTTCATTTAAACTAAGGCCTATTTTTGATGGATCTGGATGGCATATCTGAATTCCTTCTGCATTATACATACAAATAAAATTCCCAGTCAAATCGGTATTTGCAATACTTTTTTGCAATTCATCTAAAATTATGGATTCAGGAACGTTACTTTTAAGTCGAAATCTCAACAAACTGGCTATCGTTTTTGACTCTCGTTGTCCATTGAGCATCTGTTGCTCTAAAAATTTTTCGGTACTTATTTTTATTTCGTTATACGTACTAATCGTACCAATGCTTACTATTAGAATAAACAAACAACTAAATATAAGGGCATAGAGTTTATTTTTGTTCATAAAATGATTTCTATTATTCCTGCAAATATATTCTTAATAAATCAGCAGTAAAATTATATTAAAGTCCAAAAATTCCCTTTCAGGTATCGATTTTTCAACTTTACGAGAAATATATCATCATAAATGCTAATTTCACAATTAATTTAGCAATAGAAAATTTTTCGTAACTCAAAATTCCTTTTCAGCAATAAAGAATTCCCTTTCGTACGATATTCCTTTCGATAAAATCGGGTCTATCCTAGATTTGCTTTTGAAATTTAAAAACAAATAATTTATGAAATCACAATTTAATTATTTATGGCTACTTATTTTTGCAGGCACTTTACTGGTTGCAAGTTGTAATAATGATGTTAATGATGACCCAATTAAAGATTCTGCAAAAGGAGTAAAACTTAGTAATAATGCTACATACGGTAATATTATTACGGATAACCTGGGGCATACTTTGTACTTTTTTGCAAATGATGCCAATGGACAAGCCAATTGTACAAACGAATGTATAGCAATATGGCCCATATTTTATGTCGAAGACCTACAAATTGAAGCTCCTTTAGATGCAAATAATTTTAGTGAAATAATGAATGCGGATGGGAAAATGCAAATTACATATAAGGGATGGCCGCTCTATTACTACTCTCCAAACGCCGATGGTGGTTTTGAAGAACCGGGTGTTGTATCATGTGATGCTTATGATAATTCTTGGTTTGTAGCGAAACCAGATTATACAATCATGATTGCAAATAATCAATTGATTGGACATGACGGTAATATGTATTTGAGCGATTATACCACAGGAAGCGCATTAACAAAGTATTTTACGGACTCATACGGTAGAACGATTTACAGATTTATCAAAGACAATAATTCCAAAAACAACTTTACTAAAGAAGATTTTTCAAATAATTCTGTCTGGCCGGTATATTATTCCGAAATTAATGCTATTCCAAGTATTCTGAACAAAAATGATTTCGGTAAAATTGATGTGTTTGGTCACGAGCAATTAACCTACAAAGGAAATCCATTATATTATTTTGGACAAGATATGGCAAGAGGAGATAATAAGGGAATTAGCTATCCATCGCCGGGTATTTGGCCAATTGTAAATGAAACTACTATGGAAGCAGAAGCTGCAGCAAAAAAAGTAACAATAAAAATATCGCAAAACAGTACATTTGGGCAAATATTAACTGATGGTGAAGGTAGAGCACTTTACTTTTTCACAAAAGATGTAAATGGATTAACTCATTGCACAGGTGGATGCAACTTAAATTGGCCAGTATTCTATGCCGAAAGCCTTATTCTTGAAGAGGGAAGTACACTGTCTGTAAACGATTTTAGCGAAATTGCCCTTCCGAACAATTCAAAACAAACCACATACAAAGGTTGGCCATTGTACTATTTTTCTGCATCCGGAGATGGTGTAATCGAAAATGCAGGAACCGTTGGAGGAGACGGTGTAAACAATGTTTGGTATGTAGCTAAAGAATCATATAGTTTAATGATTGCAGACAATCAACTTACTGGTAATGATGGAATTAATTACACAAGTTTATACACCAAAGGTGATGAGACTACTAAGTATTTTACTGATATTATGGGTCGCACTATCTATTATTTTACAAAAGATTCCGCTTCTCTAAATAAATTTACAAAACCAGATTTTAGCAATAATGAGGTATGGCCCATATTTTATACCGAAATAAATACATTGCCATCCGCCATTGACAAAAGCCTTTTTAATGAAATTACAGTATATGGTCGTAAACAACTAACCTATAAAGGCTGGCCATTATACTACTACGGCAATGATGTGGCACGAGGTGAAAACAAGGGAATTAGTGTTCCAACACCGGGTGTTTGGCCAATTGTCAATTCCAATACCATGCAAGCACCTGCATTAGAATAATATGTACTTAGGGGAAAATCATTAACCATTTAATATTTATAAACTTATTAAATCAGATTTTCCTCTAAAAATAAAATCCAATATAGATTGAAGAACATTATGAAATATAAATTAATAATAATTTCGACATTTCTTTTGGCATTCTTTGGAGCTTGTAAATATGAATACATCGACATAACGGCAAAGCAAGAAAATGACTCAATTATAGTCGATTCAAGTACTCTGATAAGCTACTCGAATGACATTCTTCCGATAATTAACTCAAATTGTTTATCATGTCATTCTGGGGCACAGCCACCTAATTTAAGTACTTTTGATGGAGTAAAAGCTAATGCAGATGCTATTAAAAGTGCAACATCAAGCCGTTATATGCCACGTGGTAGTAGGCTATCCGATAAGGAAATTATTTTAATTGCTCTTTGGGTTGAACAGGGAGCTAATAACAATTAAATTTTTGAATAACATGAAAAGACAAAAATATTTGATTCTAATAATTATTATTGCTGCAATAGTAGCAGGAACTGCTTTCTACTTGCTTAATCAAAAAAAATCAAACTGCATGAATGAAAAGGAGATAGCATTTAAACTCGAAACTGATTCCTTATTAGCTCAATTTCTGCAAGATGAAGTAATGGCATTAAAAACTTATAACGATAAAATAGTAGAAATTAAGGGAATAGTTAAAGACAAGGAATTTAAAGATGGCTATTGGTTTGTATATTTGGGTGATTCTTCTCATATCAACCAAATTCAATGCAAAATGCTATCAACACAAAACTTTGAAGTGGAACAATTGAAAATAAACCAAAAAGTTACTATTAGAGGTTATTGTATTGGTTATTTGCTTGATATATTATTCAATCAGGCCATAATAACAAAAGAAGAGCCAATGAAAAATAGTACTAAAAAATGTTTTTAAAATTTAAAACCCAAGCATTATGAATCGAAATAAGCAATCATCACAAAAAAGAATACGCCTAATTCTAATTTTCAGTATTCTATTCGGAAATGTATCAAACACCATAGCGCAATCACAATATTTATCAAAGACCGGACATATTTCCTTTTTTTCCAATGCTCCATTAGAAAATATTGAGGCTCATAATCACCAAGTTCTTAGTTTGGTTGATGTAGCAAAAAATGAGATTTCGGTAAATGTACTTATGAAAGCATTTGAATTCGAAAAATCATTGATGCAAGAGCATTTCAACGAGAATTATGTTGAATCAGATCTTTATCCGAAAGCGAAATTTGAAGGAAAGCTAGTGAATCTAGGCACAATAGATTTCTCAAAACCAGGCACATATAAGCTTGACGTTGAAGGTGTAATTAAAATACATGGAATAGAAAAAAATATTAAAACAAAAGTAGAAATTAGTATTGATCATAATCAACTAATTGCTCGTGGAAACTTTAGATTGAATTTATCAAATTTCGGGATAACTATTCCGCAGGTTGTATTTCAAAACATTGCTAATGAAATAGATGTGAAATTTGAAATTTTGCATAATCTAATCAAACCATGATAAAATACTTTTTGATTTTTTGTTTGATGATATTTCATTATTTTGCTGCTGCTCAGAACTTATTGGACATTTTAGAAGAAGAACAGCAAAATAGTTTAACGAACAAAACTACAGCAATTTTTAAAGGGAGTCGTATTGTTAATGTTCAATCGATAGAAAACAGATCAAAAGGCTCCCTCGAGTTGATTATAGCCCATCGCTTTGGTCAAATCACAGGTGGAACCTATGAACTATTTGGAATAGATCAAGCCAATATGCGAATCGCTCTGGAATATGTACCAATTCAAGGTTTAACATTGGGCTTTGGTAGAAGCTCGCTTCGAAAAACGTATGATGGTTTTTTAAAATATCGTATACTTAGCCAGCAAACCGGGAAAACCAATATTCCGTTTTCAGTAGCAGTATTTTCCAGTATTAATGCGGAGACCGTCAAAACCTATATAGCTGAGCTAGATAATAAAGTATACACAAAACTTAGTTATAGCTATCAATTACTCTTGGCCAGGAAATTCTCACCCGGATTTTCTTTACAGATTACCCCCACAATAGTTCACCGCAATTATGTATTAAATGTTTCAGACAATCATGATATTTACGCATTAGGGGCAGGCTCACGAATAAAAGTTACAAATCGAATGTCGGTAAATTTAGAATACCATTACGTATTTAACCCAATTAAATCTTATAATACCTTTAATTCAATGGCGATAGGATTCGATATAGAAACAGGAGGACATGTCTTTCAATTGCATTTCAGTAATGCTCAGTCGATGCTAGAGAAAGGTTTTATTACAGAAACAACAAGTGATTTTACAAAGGGAGAAATTCACTTTGGATTTAATATTACACGAACTTTTCAAATTAAACATTAAAAACTATGTGGATCATTTTAATTTCCGGATTTATTTTTGGTGCTGCTTTACAAATTGCAAAATTAAACCATTTTAACACCATTGTTGGTCAAGCCTTATTAGAAAATTACGCTGTAGCAAAAACAATTTTATTTACCATCGGATTATCTTCCATTCTATTTGGCATACTAAATTACTATGAATTAGCAGAATTTCATATAAAACCATTCATACTTTTTGGTGTTTTAATAGGCGGTTTGCTTTTTGGTATAGGAATGTCAATCTTAGGATATTGCCCTGGTACTATGGTTGTTTCTGCAGGAAACGGGTCTTTAGACGCTATTTTTGGAATTATTGGAGGATTAGTTGGCGGTTTTTTATATTCTATACTCTTTCCTTACCTAGAGCCTTTTTATAGATTTAATTATGGAGAAATAGGCTTATACCAATTTGTGGGTAATAAACTTTTATATCTAATTTGGATAATTCTTATCGGCACTTCATTAATCGTAATTTCATTCATATTTAACAAAAAGAACAAAATCGACAATAAATGGATTCTATCTGCTTTCATTTTAGCATCCTTGAACATAATAATTTCGCTAAAAGATGTCTTAAATAGACCCATTGGTGCTTCCACTGCATTTCCGTATGCAGCAAATATAATCATAGACAATACCCAAAACCAATATTTTCAATCAATTATGACACCTGGTAATTGGGAACTAGTATTTTTGCTTGGAGCTTTAATATCCGGTATAATCCTATCGATTACCACTCGGGCATTTGAAGTTAGACTAATGCATGATCTATGGATAGCAAAAAAAGGGACAAATAAAACAAAACGAATTCTTTATTCTCTACTTGGAGGATTTATTTTAATTATTGGAGCCCGATTTGCCGGTGGATGTACAAGTGGTCATGTTATTTCAGGTGGTATGCAAATCGCATTTAGCAGTTTCACTTTTGCCTTTATAGCATTTATCACACTTATTATTTTCGGACGTAAATTTTATAAATCATAAAAATAATGAAACTTAAAAAATTATTGAAAGTATCTTTTTTTTTGGTATTGCTTTCATTGAATGCATCAGCACAGCATGATACATTACATATTTATGGACCTGGAGGCCCCTATCCAGTTATTCAAGAATTAGGCCGGTTATTCGCACTACAAAATAATGTAGAAATTCAAATTACAAAAGGTCCATCAAATAGTTGGATTGAAGAAGCAAAATTAAAAGGTGACCTTATATTTAGTGGCTCGGAATTTATGATGACAAATTTTATTAATGAGCTAAAAGGGAATGTGGAAAACAATGACGTAATGCCCTTATATTATAGAAAATCAGGTTTATTAGTAAGGCCGGGTAATCCAAAGAAAATTTATTCGCTTCAGGATTTAGCCCGAACGAATATTAAAATATTAGTTATTAATGGATCGGGATTATCAGGCCTATGGGAAGACGTTATAGGTCAGTCACGCGATATCAAGTTGATGCGACAAGTTAGAAAAAACATTGTTTTCTATGCAAAGAACAGTGCAGAGGCAAAGCAATATTGGATTTCCAATAAAGATATTGATGTATGGATTAGCTGGAATATCTGGCAAATATCAAACAGCCAATTAGCTGATTTCATTGAATTGGAAGATAAATACACTATATACAGAGATTTTGGTATAGTCCCAACAAAAAAAGGAAAGCAAAAAGAGATTTCAAAATTGTTTATTGAATTTCTTTTAAGTGAAGAAGCTAAACCAATTTTTAAAAAATACGGCTGGAAGGTAGATTGAGATTGGTGTTATTCAAAATTATATCAATTAAAGCGACGAATTTAATTATGAAATCAAATTCGTCGCTATCAAAAAAAAATTGTAGATAAACTTGGGCAAAAAATTACTCTTTTACTTCCCAGGTATTACCGCTAAACAATAAATCGTCGAGCTTTTTATACCTGCTTTTAGCAGTAACTGTTGCAATTTGCTGATCCATTAAATCATTATAAGTAGGAGCCTCTACTGCGCGAATAACGCCCAATGCCACTGGATATTGGGGATATTGCATATTAATAAGTTTTAAATGCAAAGTAGGATCCGGATTGTGGGCATCGTGTACCAGGATATCGTCCAAAGTAATGCCATTTTCACCAATAGTAACCACTTCGAGATTAAATCCATTAATTTTTAATCCTTTATTTTTGTTTGCACCAAAAACCATGGGTTTTCCATGTTCAAGGTTAATCAAACGCTCTTCGCGAAACTCTTTAGATGTAAGGTGTTCGTATACACCATTATTAAAGATAACGCAGTTTTGTAAAATTTCAATAACTGAAGTACCTTTAAATTGGTCTGCAATTTTAAAAATTTCAACCGCCTGATCTATAAAAACATCCACCGCTCTTGCAAAGAATTTGCCTTGCGAACCAATAACCAATTCGCCTGGATTAAACGGATTATCAATATTTCCGTAGGGCGAAGTTTTGGTATTCTGACCCAGTTTAGAAGTAGGTGAATATTGTCCTTTTGTTAATCCGTAAATTTGATTATTAAACAACAAAATATTCAAATCTACATTTCGTCTGATTTCATGGATAAAATGATTTCCACCAATGGCCATCGCATCGCCATCACCGGTAATTTGCCATACGCTCAATTTGGGGTTAGCAATTTTCACACCCGAGGCAAGCGCCCCTGCACGACCATGAATACCATGAAAACCATAAGTATTCATATAATAGGGGAATCGGGATGAACAACCAATACCTGAAATTACAGCATAATCTTCTTTTTTATGACCAAGTTGAGCCATTGCCTTTTGCACGGCATTTAATATGGCAATATCGCCACAACCGGCACACCATCTTACTTCCTGATCGCTTTTAAAATCTTTGGGAGTATATTGTAAAGTATCTACTTGTGCCATTTTTATTCATTTATAAGTTTAATAATCGTTTCTTTTAATTCCACAACCGTAAAAGGCAAACCTTGAACCTTATTGTATTGTGCATAATTGTATTGCGGATAATTCATACGAAGGTATTTGGCAAACTGCCCCAGGTTAAGCTCACAAACAATGCGTTTTTTGTATTGTTTTAGAATATCTTCGGTATTTGACGGTAGCGGACGGATATAATTAAAATGCGCCAAAGCCACTTTGTGTCCTTCTTCGCGCAATTCGGTTACAGCCGAAATTAAATGCCCGTAAGTACCTCCCCATCCAATAACCAATACGTCGGCATCAGTATCGCCCTCGATTTTTTGCAAAGGAATAACATTTACAATTCGATTAATCTTCTCTTCGCGTTTGTCGGTCATTACCTGGTGATTTACAGGTACATAAGAAACCGTACCGGTTAAATCCATTTTTTCCAGGCCGCCAATTCTGTGCTCATTTCCGGGCATTCCGGGAACAGCCCATTCGCGCACAAAAGTTTCCGGATCTCTGGCATAAGGCATATAATTACCTTGTCCTTTATAGAATCGGGGTTTTATTTCGGGTAATTGATTAGCGCCAACAATTTTCCATGGTTCCGAACCATTGGCAAGAAAACCGTCGGTTAATAGAATAACCGGGGTCATGTGCTCAAGGGCAATTTTAGAAGCTTCGAAAGCATAATTGTAGCAATTAGAAGGCGTACTGGCTGCAATAACAGGCACAGGTGCTTCACCATTTCTACCATAAAGTGCTTGAAACAAATCTGATTGTTCCGTTTTGGTAGGAAGTCCGGTTGATGGGCCGCCACGTTGCACATTTACAATAACGAGCGGAAGTTCAGTAATTACTGCCAGTCCAATGGCTTCTGCTTTTAGCGCTAAACCGGGGCCCGAAGTAGTTGTAATGGCCATATTTCCGGTAAAACTAGCTCCAATAGCCGAAACAATCCCAGCAATTTCGTCTTCAGCCTGAAAAGCTTTAACGCCCATATCTCTGCGAGACTCTAATTCTTGAAGAATTTCAGTAGCGGGTGTAATAGGGTAAGAACCAATAAATAATGGCATATTGGCTTTTTCTGCAGCGGCCAAAAAACCCCAGGCAGTAGCCACATTACCACTAATATTGCGGTAAGTACCTTTTTCAATACGGGCAGGATTAACGCGATAAGAAGGCATTGCCTCAATGGTATTGGCGTAATTGTATCCAGCACGCAAAACAGTTTTGTTGGCTTCGGCAATTTCAGGTTTTTTACTGAATTTGTAGTCGAAAAATTTCTCTGTATATTCGAGTGGTCGAGTAAAAATCCAATAAACCACTCCGAGAGCAAACATATTTTTGCTTCGCACAATACTCTTATTATCTAAACCACTATCTTTAAGAGATTCTTTAGTTAGTGTTGTTATGGGTGCTTCGATAATATTAAAGTCACCAAATTTCGAAGACTTAAGTGGATCGGCTTCCGTACATCCAGCTTTTTCGATGTTCTTAGGAGTAAAGCTGTCGGTATCTACAATAATGGTTCCGCCGGGTTTTACCCAGTGCATATTGGCTTTTAGTGCAGCCGGATTCATTGCCACCAAAACATCGGCATAATCGCCGGGAGTAAAAACCTGTTTGGTTCCGAAATGAAGCTGAAAACCGGATACACCACCTACAGTACCTTGCGGTGCGCGTATTTCGGCAGGATAATCAGGAAACGTAGAAACATCGTTTCCGATTAATGCTGAGGTATTGGAAAACTGCGTTCCGGTTAATTGCATTCCGTCGCCGGAGTCGCCGGAGAACTTTATCACAACCTCATCAAGTTCTATGATTGGTTTTTTGTCCATAATAATTTTGCTAAATTTATTCTGCTTTTTTTTGATAATGCAAACGTTATCATTGGCCGTAAAAGTAAAGTTTTTAGGCATTAAACCTAAATATTTTTCTATTTTTTGCAACATGCAAAAGCTTTGTAGCTGATTTATACAGTGATATTATGCTTGCATAAGGTTAATTTATATTCATTCTAAACGAATTTATTATATAGAAACATAATTAGATGAGTATGCAATAAAATTTTACCTGTAAAATAGCGTAATTTATTCCCGCTTTTTTAATAGCAAAATTCTTATGTAATTAAAAAAAGACAATGAATCAAGCACTTAGACAAGATAGCAATATGTTTAATAACATTTTAACAGGTAAGCTTTTGAAAAATAGATAAGTTTGATTTCCAAAAACGACACATTATGAATACAAAAAAAACGAGAATCATGCGCAAGCTATTCATTATCAGTGCACTATTATTATTCTTGGGCATAGGAGAATCTCGTGCGCAAGAAAATGCTTCCACTAAAACACAAAACAACAAAAAAGTACTATTTACCAAAATTGAATGTATTAACGGCACAAAATTCGATGGCAAATTTTACAAAATTAACGACTCTATTATTACAATTGCCAAAGCTGGCGAAAACGCAGACAGCATTTTTTCATTTCATTATTGCGAAATCAATAGCATCTCGATGAATCGGAAAGGAAGTTTTTTAAGGGGCTTTGCCTTTGGATTGGGTGCAACTTCTCTTGGTAGTGCTGCTATTGCATTAGCTGGTTCCGAAAACAGTTTCCTAGGGCCGGTAGGCGATTTTATTATAATTGAAATCCTATTAGGTGTTCCAATTAGTGCCGGTATAGGATTAGTAGATGCAATAAGAGGTAAAAAAATAGATGCCGAAGTTCTTGGAAACTTCAATAAGTTTCAATCTTTAAATCTGGTGCTAAAAAAGGAAAAGACTTTTAGTAGTACCAAAAATGCGGTAACGATAAAGCAGTTCCAAAACCTGACACTCTCAGAAAATAAAACAAACAATGTTCCGCAAGAAATAGCACCTAAAGATACGCTAAATCACCCCATTGATATGCCAGTATCAGAAGATAATACCAGGAAAAAACTAAAAATCTTCGGTGCCCCAAAATACCTGGAAAGTCCTTTAAAATTCCACCTTAAATTTGGGTTGGGTCCCAAGCTTAGTAATAACAACCAGGAAGTTTATAATTACCTTAATTCGTATGGATTTGTAGACAACATGTGGGATGATGCAGGCGGAACTACCTGGAACATAGATTTTTCTGTTCCTCTAAAAAAACACATATTTCTTGGATTTCAATATCAATTTAATCACTATTACACCAATATTAGTAGGTATAAAACTTTCTACTCCCCGGAAAACGTGACCGAAATAAACATCACCGCCAACTCAACCCAATTTGTTCCTTACCTTTCTGTTGTAAACAAACATATCTGTACATTGCATCCGCATGGTTTGCAATTAGCGGCAAAAACAGGTCTCATTATTGAAAAAGGATATCTTTACATGGCAACTTTTGGTACGGTAGATGGAAATTGGTATTTCGACGAAGAAAAATCATTGTTTAAAAAGTCTTCACATTATAATATAGGCCTACAATTGCAAGCGACAGCAGAATATTATTTTTTCGAGAATTTTTCTGTATTGGCAGGCGTAGCAGGTGAATTAAAACCATCCGTAAAATTCGAATCTGTTACTTTTGCGCCTTCAGGCTACGATCCCATTGTTTTTGATGAATTCAAACTAAATCTATCCAATCTCTACATTTTTGGCGGAATCGGTATTCATTTTTAAAATCACTATACATCGTTTCTTCATTAACCGGATAATTGCAGCAATGCCGTTATCCGGTTATTTTCAAAAAAATAGTTTCTTATTTTCTTTTTTCAGGCGATAAAAAAATTGCTCCATAAATTTCAGGAATTTTAACAAAATAAGCCATCAAAATTCTCTAGTTTTGTTAAAAATAATACGAAAAAAAATCTCTATGAAACAAAAAATCAGAAGCTTAGAACATAAAATGTGGATTCTTTCTGGTTTTATTCTTATGCTTACATTTTCCGGTCATTTACGGGCACAAAAAAGTCAAGCAGAATACCGACAACACAACCGGCGGGTTTTAAATGCAAAAATTATACTTCAGAATGGAAATCTCATGGAAGGCAAATACCTCGCAGTAAACGATTCTATTATTTGGTTAATCAGACCCGGAGTTGAAACCGACAGTGTATATAAATTCCATTTTACCGAAATTGAATCCATAACGATGCATAGAAAAGGTAACTTTCTGAGAGGATTTGCGGTGGGTTTTGGCCTTACGTCTGTAGGAAGTGCAGCACTAGCCTTATCTATTGAGAATATCGGTTTTTTTACCCCCGCGGCAATTTATTTTCTCACCGAAGCAGTAATCGGATTGCCCATAAGCGCTGCCATTGGTTTGGTGGACGCTTACCATGGAAAATCAATATATACACCAATGGAAGGAAAACCAGAAGATTTTAAAAAACTGACTGAAGCCCTAAAAGAAGAAAATAAATATGCCACCACCAGAAAAACAGAAATTGTTAAACAGCCCACTTATAATGAAAAAGCACAGGTAAATCAATCCAAAATAAAACCTGAAAATACAGCGAAAGACACTCTTACAATAAATAAAAGCCATACAGCCATGGCAAAGCATCAAAAGCAAAAGGCCTTTCATTTTGTGGCATCAAAAAAGAATATCGAAAGTCCGCTCATGTTCAACTTAAAAATTGTGCGAGGCAATAAGCACCATCATGGCAACAGACAACTCGGTGAGTATTGGCAAGGGAATGGTTTTGAACATGAGCCTAATTCGCTTCGCAACAAAAATTTATGGAACTTTGATTTATCCGTTCCATTGAAAAACAAAATGTATGCTGGAATAAGCCGGGAATATAAGTTTTCTTATATCAATACAAGTTTTAAACAAACAAATTATACAAATCAAAACAGCTCAAATCTTTATATCAGAGCAAGTTCGCAACAGCTAATACCATATCTGGCTATGGTAAATAAAAATAAAAATACACTGAATCCAAGCGGAATGCAATTTTCCATACGCAGTGGGCTTATAATAGAAAGAGGGCAATATTTGGTTAATTCATATAGCAGTTTCGACGGGGAAGGATACTTTGATGAATATTCGCAGAATTTTGGCGGAGACTGGCATGTAAAGCTTGGTTTGCAACTTCAAGCTACAACAGAATATTATTTCTACGAAAATTTTTCTATAGTGGCAGGTGCAGCCGCTGAATTGAAATCTCCTGTCAAAATCAAGCCATTCGTTATTGCACAAGAGAGCTATACTCCTATTGTTTTAGAAGAATATCAGTTAAATCTTTCCAATATTTATATTTTTGGCGGAATTGGTATTCATTTCTAAAAAAAAGAATAAACGGATAGTTGATTAACTTCAATTATCCGTTTGCTCTAATTAAAAAAGCACAATTAATGCACATATTCAATTTTAAGGCTATCTAATTCAGCCACTTCAACACTCGGAGGAAAAATCCCATTTTCCATTTTTTTAATCATCAACAAAGCTACATCTTCGGCTTGTTTAGGTGTTTTAAACTTTTGATTGCCGCGAGCACCCGGAATAATTAATTGTTCCACATACAAGCTTCCACCGGAAAATATCTTATACCCCCAAC
Source organism: Acetofilamentum sp. (assembly GCA_020720625.1). Lineage (GTDB taxonomy): Bacteria > Bacteroidota > Bacteroidia > Bacteroidales > DYOH01 > DYOH01. The sequence continues at coordinate 14,266 of DYOH01000054.1, forward strand.
CATCTTCCATGTTTACCAATGTATAAGTAACAATAGACTCCTTTTGATGCAAAATTTCGGAATGCTGGTTTGATTTTTGACAAGCAAAGAAAAAAACAGAGAGAAAAAAAGCAAAGTAGATAATTTTCATAATAATTGACATTATAAATATTTTTACGTAATTTTAGACAGACTTAAAAACAAAATTATAAAAGCTTTTTGATATGGGATTATGGAATAAACTAAAAAATGAATTTATAGACCTGATTGAGTGGCTCGACTCCGACAACGAAACCATGGTTTATCGCTACGAAAGATACGACAACGAGATAAAAAACGGTGCAAAATTAATCGTTAGAGAATCGCAGGTAGCAGTTTTTATCAACGAAGGCCAAGTAGCAGACGTTTTTGGTCCGGGCACTTACGAGCTAAAAACGCAAAATCTGCCTGTACTATCCAAACTAAAAGGATGGAAATACGGATTTGAAAGCCCTTTTAAAGCGGAAGTATACTTTCTGTCGACCAAGCGCTTTACCAATAAAAAATGGGGCACACCCAATGTAATTCCGGTAAGAGATGCCGATTTTGGAAGAGTAAGCATCAGAGCATTTGGCACATACTCACTAAAAGTAATGGATCCGGTAAAATTTCTTACAGAAATTGTTGGTACCGACGATGAATTTAATTTCGACGAAATAGAAGGCGAATTAAAAAGTATTTTGGTATCAAACTTTACCACATCTATCGGCCAGAGCGGATTATCATTGCTCGATTATGCATCAAATTATAAAAAATTAGGCGATTTTGCACAAGAAATTCTGGCACAAGAATTTCCGGCTTATGGATTAGAAATATCAAAATTCACCATTACATCCATAAGCTTACCCGAAAATTTGCAGGAAAAATTAGACCAAGGAACAGGAATGAACATGTTGGGCGATTTAAATAATTATACCCAAATGAAAACAGCCGATGCTCTCAGCGACGCAGCCAAAGGCGGCATGGGCAACGGCGGCGGCGGCGGCATAGAAAACATGATGGGAATGGCCATGATGCAGCAAATGATGAATCAGCAAACAATGGTGAACCAAAACAAAATGGTTCAAAACCAACAGATAATGCCACCACCACCTCCAGTAATACAATTTTTTGTTACACTAAACGGGCAACAAGCGGGTCCTTTTGACGCAAACATGATTATGCAGATGATTCAAAGTAAGCAAATTACACAACAAACCTATGTTTGGAAACAAGGAATGCCGAGTTGGATGCCAGCAGGTCAGGTGCCCGAATTAGCACAATACTTTGGAGCCATGCCTCCACCGCCTCCACCTATGTAAAGAAGCCCTTTCAATATTAATATTCATTGAAAAAAAGCAATCTTAAACAAAGAAATCACTTTAGATTGCTTTTTCATTTATTATAAAATACTTACTTTTTCATAAAAAAAGTGTCAATGGAAAATAATCAATTAACGCACAACGAAATAGCCTGTAAAAATTGTGGGGCCAAGCTAATATTCAAACCCGGAACCCAGCATCTTACCTGCGAATTTTGTGGCACCTACAACGAAATACAAATTGACTACAGCAAAGTAAAAGAGGCTCACGAAGAAAGAGATTTGGTGAGTTTTCTAAAAAACAAACAAGATGTTTCACAGGAATACACCATACAAACCATTGATTGCAAAGCATGTGGCGCAAAAACCAGCGTAAGCGCCAATACTGTAAGCGACAATTGCTCGTTTTGCGGTTCACCTTTCGAAAATGTGCAGGCACACGAGATAAGACTCATAAAACCACAAGCTCTTTTGCCCTTTAATATCCAATCCAAAGAGGGCCACGAATCATTCAAAAAATGGATTGATAAACTTTGGTGGGCACCCAACGATTTAAAAAAATATGCCCGCATGAGCGAAAAACTTCAAGGAGTATATATCCCTTACTGGACCTTCGATGCCGATACATCATCGAGCTATTCGGGAGCCCGCGGAGAACACTACTACGAATCGGAAAGCTATACAGACAATAACGGAAATAAACAAACCCGACAAGTACAAAAAACCAGGTGGTATAACGTAAGTGGAAGGGTATCGAGATTTTTCGACGATGTATTAGTAATGGCCAGCAATTCGCTTCCGGCCAAATATGCTGATAACCTGGAACCCTGGGATTTGAATAACCTAATACCCTACGACCCCAAATTTATGTCGGGATTTAGAAGCGAAGCATATCAGGTAGACCTCGAAGCCGGACTAGGAATCTCCAAAGAAAAAATGGATGTCGTTATTCGTCAGGATATCCGCATGGATATTGGCGGCGACGAACAAAGAATATACACCGTAAATACAGCACACAAAGAAATAACCTTTAAACATATACTACTTCCTATCTGGATAAGTGCTTATAGATACCGAGAAAAAGTATACCGATTTATGATTAACGGGCGAAACGGAAAAGTTAGCGGAGAAAGACCCTACAGTTGGATTAAAATTACACTTGCCGTATTGGCCGGAATGGCAGCTGCCGGAGCAATTTACTATTTTTCTGAAATGCAACAATAAGAATAAAATGCCGTTTTCTTGTAAAATGGCATTTTTTTTGCCTGTCAATTAATAGAAAAGATTTTATCTTTGACAGATTTAAAATAAAATAGATATGAAGAAATTTAGCATACTTATACTTTTGACTGTTTTCTATTGGTCAAGCACTATGGCTCAGGGTTTTTCGGCACAGCAAGAGATAAAGAAGTATATAGCAGAAAAAAACAAAGCCGATTATAAAAAAATTGAAAGTGCAGAAAAGGATTTAGCTGCAGTAAATCTGATAATTAGCGAAGCCGATAAACTTGCCACCGAAATTGAGCAACTAGAAGCTCAAGCAGCCAATCAGGACGATAAAGCACGAAAAAAGACTGAATCAAAAATTTCCAAACTTGAGCTAAAAGAAGCGCAATTGCGCACCACTGCATCAAAAGATTTAGCCAAGGTGAATAAAACATTTTTTAATGTATACAAAGATAATTTTAGACTTGCCCGAACAAGCGCCGAGGGAGACGAAGCCATTTTGCAAGAAGGCCGCGAAATTGAGGCTGAATCGAATAATCTCTACAAAAAAGCGCAACAAAAACGCACACAGGCGATTAAAATTTCGGATCAATTAAAAGCATACAAAATTTTGGCCGATGCCGACGATTTAGAAAAACAAGCCTTGGAAGAACAGCTAAAAGCTTACGGACTATATCTTAAATGGTACGGAAAAATTGAGACGGAAAATATTGAAGCAGAAAATGAAACCGAAACACAGCCCCAAACAAACAACAACGAAATAAACGAGGAATTACCCAATTTCGTAGATCCCGAGGAGGAGCCCCAAACCAACGAAACAGAAAATGAATTATTAGTAGAAAATAAAAATATTAAGGCCACAGAAACAAAAGAAAACATAATTGAAAAAGAAACAAAAACTCAACCCACCAACAAAACCACAGCGCAGGACCCCAAAATATTCTATAAAGTTCAAATTGCTGCTTCAGAAAAGCCATTATCTTTAGCAGATTTAAGAAAAATCTACAACTATACCCTCGGTACCTACAACAACGAAATTGAAAACGCTTACTACAAATATTCGGTGGGCCAATTTGAAACATACGAGGCCGCTGCAAAATTCAAAAATTCGATGAATGTGCCCGATGCATTTATTACAGCCTACAGAAACGGGCAAAAAATAAGTGTAGCAGAGGCCAATCCGGAATTGGTACCACAAAATAAAGGCACGCAAACCAAAGTTACACCAAACGAAATGGGTGTAAGATATAGAATTCAACTTTCGGCAGTTACAAAACCAGCCACAACCGACGACATCAAAAAAATGAACCCATCGCCTAAAGAAGTACAAATAAATAAAATAGGAAACTACTACAAATACACCATTGGAAGTTTTGCTACAGCCGATGAAGCTGAAAAATACATTAAACAATACAATTTAAAAGGATTTGTTGTAAAATATATGGACGGTAAAGAATCGAAATAGACTATTTTAAATCTGAATAAAACAAAACTTTGGTAAAATAAAGAATATATTTTCGTTCTAAAATTACCAAAGTTTTTTTTCGATATAACCATAAAACTCCACATTTCCGAAAATAATTCAAAACAACATTTTTCCATATTCAATTGAGTTCAATGCTATAGCACAAAACATTGATATAAAATAAAATAACAAAAATCATCATTATTTCAACAAAAAATAAGAAAAAACTTTATCACATAAAGAAATAGCTCATCAATAATTGCACAATATTTGCATAAAATAAAACATTAATGATGCCTTTAGCGTATAAATAATGAAAAGCAATAAAATGAACCGAATTTGCAACATTTTTATCATAGTTTTATTTATGAGTGCATTTACCACAAAAGCACAAACCGGATATTATGATAATTTGCAAAATGCGCTTAACGAGCCCGATAAGGTAATTACACTAGATTTGGTTGCCTCAGAAATAACTCAATTACCCGCCGATATAAGCAAACTTAAAAATCTAAAACAACTGTATTTGCAAATAAACCAGTTGACAACATTACCAGCCCAAATTGGCGAACTTACCAGCCTTGAAGAACTATGGCTCGACGAAAACCAACTAACCCAACTACCACCCGAAATTGGCCAACTAAAAAATCTAAAAAGACTCACCCTTTTCCATAATCAGCTACAGCAATTACCTCCGGAGATAGGAGAGCTAACCCAATTACAAGTACTTAGCATTTCGGAGAATAGACTCGCAAGCCTACCCCAGGAAGTAGGAAACCTTAGTCAATTAAACGAACTCGATTTGTCGTTTAACCAACTCAAAAACCTACCCGCCGAAATAGGAAAATTAAGCCAACTACAAATATTGCTATTGGCCAACAACCAACTCGACAATTTACCAGCCGAAATATCATCACTGGCAGCACTTAGCGAATTATACCTCGACAAAAACCAACTAGCCACAGTACCCGAAAATCTGAGCAAAATAACATCGCTTAAAATACTAAGCATGTCGAACAATAAGCTAAATAAACTACCAGGCGATTTATCAGGATTCTCCCTCTTGGAATATCTATACTTATCAGATAATCAGTTAGTAGAAATACCGGGCAGCATAGGAAATCTTACAAAGTTGTTGTTTTTAGATTTATCAAATAACAAAATTTCCAAAATTCCGGCAGAATTCGGAAAACTTAGCAAAATACAAGAAATCAACCTCTTTAACAACCGACTAAACGAAATACCAGCCGAAATGGGAAGCTTGCAAAACTTGCAAAGCTTGGGCTTAGGCAACAACAACATAAGCATATTACCTTTAGGCTTATCAAAAGTATCTATGTATTAAAAAAATCATTCAAGAAAAAAATTGAATGAAACTGAATTGACAAAAAAAAATATTTGAATTTTTTTTGTCAATTCTCTAACTTAAATCCCTGATAATAAGACCAAATAAGAAATAAGATAAAACAAACTTACAACGAATAGAAATAATCCAAGCAATAATTTGTAAATTTGCTAAAACTATAGCTTTCAATATGAGGAAAAAACTTAGTATAGTGCTACTTTCAGCGATTTTACATTTGCTTTTACCAGGTTTGATGCATGCACAACCCGAAAAAACATACGAATCGTTAAGCGAAGCACTTGCCAATGCCGATAAAGTTTATAATTTAGATTTGCTCACCGCCAATTTAAAAGAGCTACCCAAAGAAATCGGAAAACTAAAAAACCTGCGGAAACTATATCTCTACGAAAATCAATTAACTAGTTTACCAGCAGAAATTGGCCTGCTTGTAAACCTCGAAGAATTATTCCTGGACGAAAATCAGCTAATCACATTGCCCAAAGAAATTGGCAATCTAAAAAAATTAAAAACCCTAGGATTACATGGCAATGAATTAAAAACACTACCTCGCGAAATAGGCGATTTAAGCAATTTGAGAAATCTGCATTTAACGGAGAATAAACTCGAAAAAATACCCGAAGAAATAGGCAAATTGCGCTATCTGCAAAGCCTTGATATATCGTACAACCTTTTAACCGAAATTCCCGAAAGTATATCCCAACTAAGCAATTTGCAAGAACTAATCCTGGCCCACAATAAAATAATAAAACTCCCGGCCAATATTGGAAACATAAAAAACATGCTGGAATTTTATGCCGACAATAATCAAATATCCACAATTCCAAGCAGCATAGCCCAATTATCAAAACTAAGTGTAATGAGTTTTTCGAAAAACAAACTTACAGAACTTCCCCAACAAATAGGACAATTGAAAGCACTCGAAAGCCTCTACCTATCAGAGAATAAGCTGGTAAAACTGCCCAAGGAAATTGGCGAGCTAAGCGCATTAAATTTTCTCGATTTATCAGACAACCAATTAACTACACTACCACCAGAGATGAGCAAACTAGCCAATTTGGTGGAATTAAATTTATACAACAACCAAATAGAAGCAATTCCGGCAGAATTTATTCAAATGAAAAACCTAAAAGAACTAGGATTGGGAGGAAATGAAAAATTAGGCATCATTCCTATGGAAATTCAGAATAAATTTAGCGTTTATTAAATTTATATTTATATCTTTGGTAATATCAATCTAAAAATAAAATATGCTTATAACAGCCGATGATGTACAAAAGGTAATACTAGCTTACAAACGCTACTCAAATTATCATTTTGATGATTATTCGGAAAAATCGTTTACGCGCAGAGTAGAAAAAATCCTAATCGACTATAAACTCGACATAGATGGATTTGTACTCAAAATAAAAAACGATAAGGATTTTATGGAGCAAAGTGTAAAAGATATTACTGTAAACACCACAGAATTATTTCGCGACCCCAAAATATGGCAATCCATAAAGTACCGCGTGTTACCCCGTTACGAAGAACAGGAAAACATCAATATATGGCATGCAGGCTGCTCAACCGGCCAGGAGGTATATTCGATGATGATACTTCTGCACGAAATGAATTTATTGGATAAAGCCAATATTTATGCATCAGATTTAAACAACGATGTGCTAGAAGTGGCCAAAAAAGGAGAATACAAGTATAGATTTAATATGGATTATCTGGAAAACTACAATCAGGTAATAAAAATAAATCCATATAATTTTGATGAATACAAAGATGTTCCTTTTGATAAATATTTCGATGTAGATAAAACCAAAGACCTGATGAAAGCCAAAAACTTTCTAAAACAAAAGCCCCTATTCAGGCGACAAGACCTTGTAAAACAAGAAAATGTATTTTATACAAAATTTGATTTGATTTTATGCCGCAACGTTCTTATTTATTTTAATTACGAATTGCAAAACCGAACACTCGATTTTTTCCATAGCATGCTGTTCAATAAAGGAAGTCTGATATTGGGTGTTCACGAGAGCATGTTAGGCCCTGTGGCAGCAAAATATATCAAAAAAGGCGTTTATTACTTAAAAAAATAGGCATTGAAACTAGGAGTTACCGAAATACGAAAAATTAATTTTGCCCTTAAATCGCGTTTTGAGTTTGATTACTCAGAATATTCATTTTATTATTCCAAACGGCAATTTGAAGCCTATATTCAAAAATGCAATTTTAGAACATTAGACGATTTTCTAAACCATATTCAAGGATTTGAGCATTTTGAAGAAACGCTAAAAGAACAGCTTCTTGCCCCCGAAAACGAAATGTTTCGCGACCCAAGCATGTGGGAATACCTGAAAGAAAATATTTTGCTAAAACTGAAAAACGAATTAAACCCAACTATTTGGCTACCAGAGATTAGTACCGGCGAAGAGCTATATACTTTGTTGATTATACTGGATGAGATAAGATTACTCAAACAAGTAAATATCCTTGTAAGTTCGGGCAGTCATTATCACCTAAAAAGAATTAAAGCAGGCTTAGTTCGAAATCGTACCTTTGAAAATAATGAAGCAAATTATAAAAGATTTAATGGAATAAGCGATTTTGGATCATATTTCGATTTTATAGATAATAAAGTACTCTTGCAAAAGCGCTTATTCGAAAAAGTAAGCTTTACGTCGAGTGCCATTTTTGATTCCATTCAGGTAAATAGCTTAAAACTGGTTATTTTCCGCAACAAAATGATTTATTATACTAGCAATTTGCAAAATAGAGTATTGCGCAATATTAGCAACAATCTGCTTCCGGGCGGGCACTTAGTAATTGGTGCCAAAGAAAATATAGGCATGAATTTAGTGGAATTAAATCTCGATGAAGTAAATAAATTCGAGAAAGTTTACAGAAAGGTAAACAGATGAGCGACAAGTTAATTGTAATAGGAGGTTCTGCAGGCAGTTTTCAGATTGTTACAAAAATTCTGAACGCATTGCCAAAAAAATACCCATTTCCGGTATTTTTATGCCTACATAGGCTAAAACACGTTAGAACCGGATTTATTGAGGCGCTCACCATAAAATCAAACTTAACGGTTGTAGAGCCCGAAGACAAAACCCATATTAAACCCGGATATATATATCTGGCGCCTGCCAATTACCACATGTATCTCGATTTAGGCAATATTATTACCCTATCTACAGAAACAGCAGTAAACCACTCGCGACCATCGATAGACCTTACATTTAGCTCTGCTGCTTTTAATTACAAACAAAAAGTTGTGGGCATTATTCTTTCGGGAGCCAATAAAGACGGCGCTGATGGCCTTGCCGACATTAAGAGAGAAGGTGGCATAACCATAGCACAATCGCTCGACGAAAGTCAGGTTAAAACAATGCCCGAAGCAGCAATGGCAGCTACAAAATTAGACTATAGCTTAAATTCTGATGAAATAATATCCTTTTTGTTAAAACTAGAATAAAATGGACGCAAAAAAAATAAAAATATACGCACTGATTCTTGCTGCATTGGGTCTTTTCATTGGCTTTTTACAAGTATTAAAGCTCAACGATATTGGCTACTTTATCAAAACAAGCAATCTTAGTGAGCTAAATCAACCATCATTGCTCCTGAATTATATGTTTGTAATTATTTTGGCTGCCATCCTGATCTCTTTTTTTATCTTGATTTACTTTGGATTACAAGAAAAAATTATTATTAGAACCATTACAGAGAACAAAGACGACGAAACCATAATAAACTCCAATGCCGGGCTAAACCTGGAGAAAGTTGAGAATGCAATTGATGAAATAAACCATAAAATAAACCCAATTAACGATAAAAAAGAACTCTTTAATACCATTCTCAAACTTTGGGCTAAAGAATTTAACCTGGTTCAGGCTATTGCCTACGAAAAAAAAGACGCAACTAACTTTAAAATGATTAGCAAATACGCCTATTATGTACTAGACAAAGAACCTTCTTTTATACTGGACGAAGGCCTAACAGGTCAAGTAGCATCGGAGAAAAAAATGTTATTTGTAAATAATATTCCGGAAAACTACATCACCATTCTATCCGGCTTGGGAAGTTCCTCCCCAAAATATCTGGCACTTTTACCTATCATAAAAAACGACGAAACAATTGCTTTACTAGAAATTACGGCATTTAGCGATTTTCAGAAATATCTCAAGTATTATTACGAGGCTCTAAACAAAACACTTGAGCAAAAACTATAATTATTTCAAAAACAAAAAATGAGTCTAGTCTAAAAACCCTGCCAGCGTTGATTTTTATTAAATGCTGTAAC